>NZ_JBBOUU010000001.1:0-247500 GCF_038006205.1 Solibacillus sp. FSL R7-0668
TTGGAACATTTAGAAACTCTATGGAACACGGTACTTGCCCAAGCTGAACAAAAAATTTCAAAACCGAGCTTCGATACGTGGCTAAAATCGACAAAATTACTTGCGCATAGCGGCACAAATGTAACGATTTCAGCACCTAACTCCTTTGCCCGTGATTGGCTTGAACAATACTATATTCATATGATTACAGGAATTTTAAACGAGTTAACTGGAGAAGATTTGGTCATTAAATTTGTCGTTCAGAAAGATCAAATCGCAGATGATTTCGAATTACCTCCACCAATTACACAAGCAAAATCAAATGATCATTCAGACAATGCACCAGGTATGCTTAACCCAAAATACACATTTGACACATTCGTAATTGGTTCAGGAAACCGCTTCGCACATGCTGCGAGCTTAGCAGTTGCAGAAGCACCAGCAAAAGCATATAACCCCTTCTTCATCTATGGGGGCGTTGGATTAGGAAAGACACACTTAATGCACGCAATTGGTCACTATGTGAAAGAACATAACCCAAATGCCAATGTCGTGTATCTGTCATCTGAAAAATTCACAAATGAGTTCATCAACTCCATTCGTGACAATAAAGCCATCGATTTCCGCAATAAATACCGAAATGTCGATGTTTTATTAATTGATGACATTCAATTTTTAGCAGGGAAAGAATCAACGCAAGAGGAATTTTTCCATACATTTAATACATTGCATGAAGAATCAAAGCAAATTGTCATTTCAAGTGACCGTCCGCCTAAGGAAATCCCTACATTAGAGGATCGTTTACGTTCACGCTTTGAATGGGGCTTAATTACAGATATCGCACCGCCTGATTTAGAAACACGTATTGCCATTCTACGCAAAAAGGCAAAGGCAGATGGCTTAGATATCCCTAATGAGGTCATGTTGTATATCGCAAATCAGGTGGATACGAACATTCGTGAATTAGAAGGGGCATTAATTCGTGTCGTTGCATACTCATCTTTAGTAAATCAAGATATATCTCCAGAGCTTGCTGCTGAAGCATTAAAAGATATTATGCCTAACTCCAAACCGCGCATGATTTCGATTTTAGATATTCAAACGGCAACTGGAGAGCATTTTAATATTCGTTTAGAGGATTTTTCTGCAAAACGTCGAACAAAGTCCATTGCCTTCCCACGTCAAGTGGCTATGTTCTTATCACGTGAGCTGACAGACTTCTCCTTACCTAAAATTGGTGAGGAATTTGGTGGTCGCGATCATACAACGGTTATCCATGCGCATGAAAAAATTTCTTCGTTACTTAAAACAGATCAACAATTACAGCAAGATATTAAACAAATTCGCAGTATGCTAGGTAAATAATGCTGTGTATAAGATACTTAGTTTTTCACAGGACTATTCACAACTTATCAACATGTGAATAATCCCGTGTTATAGCTCCAAACGATAGTTACCCACAAATCCACAGCCCCTATTACTATATCTATTTATATCTTTTAATAAATAATTAATTATATAAGAGAGGTAAAACAATGAAATTTGATATTTTACGTGATCGTTTATTAGATGGTTTAAACGATGTCATGAAAGCAGTAAGTTCAAAAACAACGATTCCCATTTTAACTGGAATTAAGATTGATGTAACAAACGAAGGAATCAGTTTAACAGGTAGTGATGCAGATATTACGATTCAAACATTCATTCCTGCAGAAGAAGATGGTCAACAAATCATTAATATTACACAAACCGGCTCTATCGTTTTACAAGCCCGTATGTTCAATGAAATTATTCGTAAATTACCAACAAACGAAGTAGAAATCGAAGTTACAAATGGCTTTGCAACAATTATTCGCTCTGGTAAATCTGAATTTAATTTAATTGGCTTAGATTCAACTGAATATCCACAGCTTCCTGAAGTAGCTGCAGATAAGCAATTCGCGATTCCTGCGGACCTTTTAAAATCAATTATTCGTGAAACAGTATTTGCAGTTGCTACTTCAGAAAGTCGCCCCGTGTTGACAGGTGTCAACTGGAAAGTAGAAGGCGATGAATTAATATGCGTTGCAACGGATAGTCACCGTCTTGCTCGACGCAAAGTAAATCTTGAAAATTTACCAACAGATGTGACTTCAGTTGTTATTCCAGGGAAAAGTTTAACTGAATTAAGCAAAATTTTAGATGATACAAATAATCCAGTTCAAATCGTATTAACGAACCAACAAGTATTATTTAAAACAGATGATGTCTTATTCTTCTCACGCTTATTAGAAGGAAATTATCCGGATACATCTCGTTTAATTCCAGATGATTTCAAAACAACAATTACGATTAACGGTAAATTTTTATTACAAGCAATCGATCGTGCTTCACTTTTAGCACGTGAAGACCGTAATAATGTCGTTCGTTTTGAAACATTAGAAAATCAAACAATTGAAATTTCATCGAATTCTCCTGAAATCGGGAAAGTAGAAGAACAAATTCAAGTAGAAAATCTTGAAGGGGAAACATTGAAGATTTCATTCAGCGCGAAATATATGATGGAGGCATTAAAGGCAATCGATGGTCAAGATGTTGTCATTGAGTTTACCGGAGCTATGCGACCATTCATCTTACGCTCTGCTCTAGACGATGCCATTTTACAATTAATTTTACCTGTACGTACTTACTAATCTTTAGTTAAAATTTAAAACTGCTGCGCTACAAAGCATTTTTTTCGCGCAATGTATACCTTATGCAATCATTTTTTGCTAAAGGAGATGTCCCAGAAATTAATCTCGGACATCTCCTTTTTTACTTATGAGCAATCTTTAGGTATGATAGAATGATAAGACTTTCTTTAAGTGGAGGATGGATTACGTTGAATGAATTAGTAATTGATACAGAATTTATTACGCTTGGTCAAGCTTTAAAAATGACAGATGCCATTAGTTCTGGTGGGATGGCCAAGTGGTTTTTAAGTGAACATGAAGTATTTGTGAATGGTGAAGTGGAAGATCGCCGAGGGAAAAAATTACGTCATGGTGATGTTGTTAACATTCCAGGGGTTGGTCGATTTAAGATTGTTGATGCATTTATTGCAAATGGAGAAATGTAATACATGAATATCGAGCGCTTACAGCTAACGAATTACCGTAATTATGAGTCGCTTACTTTAGATTTTTCAAACAAAATTAATGTTTTTATAGGGGAAAATGCCCAAGGAAAAACAAATGTTATGGAATCGATTTATGTATTAGCGATGGCAAAGTCTCACCGCACGGCAAATGATAAAGAATTGATACGTTGGCAAGCGGATTATGGTAAAATAGAAGGTGTAATTAATAAGCGTTACGGTAGTGTCCCGATTGAATTAACGATTTCCAAAAAGGGCAAAAAGGGCAAAATCAATCATCTCGAACAAACAAAATTAAGTAACTATATTGGACAGATGAATGTTGTCATGTTTGCACCAGAAGATTTAAATATCGTCAAGGGAAGTCCACAAATTCGCCGTCGATTTATCGATATGGAAATTGGGCAAATTTCACCTGTTTACTTACATGATTTACTAACCTTTCAAAAAATTTTAAAACAACGTAATCATTTATTAAAAAGTAATCAAGGAAAAGCATCGCTCGCAAATGATGTGATGTTTGATATTTATACAGAGCAATATATAGGCGCTGCTGTGCAAATTATCCGCAAACGGTTTCAATTTATGGAGTTATTGCAAGCTTGGGCAGAGCCAATTCACGAAGGCATCTCGCGCGGATTAGAAAGGCTAGTCATTAAATATCGTCCTGTTTCGGGGATGGATGCCAGCTGGAGTGCAGGACAAATGCATGATTATTTAAAACAAAAGCTAGACGAAATGAAGCAACGTGAAATCGAGCGCGGTGTAACGTTGATCGGACCGCACCGGGATGATTTGCAGTTTTTGGTCAATGACTATGACGTGCAAGTGTATGGCTCGCAAGGTCAGCAGCGAACAACAGCATTGTCCTTAAAGTTGGCAGAAATAGAGCTCATTAAGCAGGAAACAAAAGAAACGCCCATTTTATTATTAGACGACGTATTGTCAGAGCTAGATGATTATCGTCAATCGCATTTATTGAATACGATTCAAGGTGAAGTACAGACATTTGTTACAACAACAAGCGTTGAGGGCATTCATCACGAGACGATTCAGCATGCAAAACTATTCCGTGTCAAACAAGGCACAATTGATCAATAATAACGCGTTTTTAATGCATGAAAATAAATAACAAAGAAGCATACTAATCGTTATGAAAGAGTAGGTGAACTATAGTGACTTTAGAAGATAGTAAAGTCCAGCAATCTTATGATGCCGAACAAATACAAGTTCTGGAAGGTTTAGAAGCTGTTCGTAAACGTCCGGGTATGTATATTGGTTCTACAAGCTCAAAGGGATTGCACCATTTAGTGTGGGAAATTGTGGATAATAGTATCGATGAGGCGTTGGCCGGTTTTTGTACAGATATTAAAATAACAATCGAACAAGATAATTGGATTCGTGTAGAGGATAATGGTCGAGGGATTCCTGTAGATACGCAAGAGAAAATGGGGATGCCTGCTGTTGAAGTTATTATGACTGTATTACACGCTGGAGGTAAGTTTGGCGGTGGAGGTTATAAAGTATCAGGTGGTCTACACGGTGTTGGTGCATCTGTAGTAAATGCATTATCAGTCCAAACAATCGTTCAAGTACATCGTGATGGAAAAGTACATGAAATTATTTTCGAACGTGGTCACACGAAGCAAAAACTAACTGTAATCGGTGAAACAGATCGTACAGGTACAACAACACGCTTTAAAGCTGATACTGAAATTTTCAAAGAAACACAAGTGTACGAATATGACATTTTAGCAACACGTATTCGTGAATTAGCATACTTAAATCGTGGCATTCGTATTTCGATTGCTGATGAGCGTGAAGGTCAAGAGCGCGAAGAAGCATTCCACTTCGAAGGTGGGATTCGTGAATACGTTGAACATATTAACGAAAATAAAGAACCTATTCATGCACCAATTGATGTATTCGGCGAAAAAGAAGGAATTTCTGTTGAAATTGCGATGCAATATAATGCAGGCTTCAATTCAACGATTATGTCCTTTGCTAATAACATTAATACCTATGAGGGTGGTACTCATGAATCAGGCTTTAAAACAGCGCTAACACGTGTCATAAATGATTATGCGCGCAAGGCAAATTTAATTAAAGAAGCCGATGCTAACCTTACTGGGGAAGACGTTCGCGAAGGGTTAATCGCAATCGTATCGATAAAACACCCCGATCCACAATTCGAAGGGCAAACAAAAACAAAGCTTGGTAACTCAGAGGTAAGCCAGATTACAAATGCATTATTCTCAGATGGCTTTGAGCGCTTTTTATTAGAAAACCCGAGCGTGGCACGTCAAATTGTTGAAAAAGGTACGATGGCAGCTCGCGCACGTGTTGCTGCGAAAAAGGCACGTGAATTTACACGTCGTAAAACAGCATTAGAGGTATCTAATTTACCAGGTAAGTTAGCAGACTGTTCTTCTACAAACCCTGCTGAATCCGAAATTTACATTGTAGAGGGTGACTCGGCGGGTGGTTCTGCAAAAAATGGACGTGATCGTCACTTCCAAGCAATCTTGCCGTTGCGCGGGAAAATTTTAAATGTTGAAAAAGCGCGTTTAGACCGTATTTTATCAAACGCCGAGATCCGTGCGATGATTACTGCGTTCGGTACAGGTATTGGTGAGGATTTTAATTTAGAAAAAGCTCGCTATCACAAAATCATCATTATGACCGATGCCGATGTTGATGGTGCGCACATTCGTGTCTTATTATTAACATTCTTCTTCCGCTTCATGCGTCCTTTAATTGAGGCGGGTTACGTATATGCAGCAAAGCCACCACTTTACCAAGTAAAGCAAGGTAAACATGTGGAATACTGCTATTCAGATGTAGAATTAGAGGAAGTTGTAGAACGCCTGCCGAAATTACCAAAGCCTAATGTACAGCGCTACAAAGGGTTAGGGGAAATGAATGCAGAGCAATTATGGGATACTACAATGGATCCAGAGCACCGTACATTAATTCGAGTAGAATTGGATGATGCGATTGAAGCCGATAAAATTTTCGACCACTTAATGGGTGATGAAGTTGGCCCACGTCGTGACTTTATCGAGGAAAATGCAGTTTATGTACAAGACTTGGATGTTTAAATTCGAAGGGGGTCCTTATTTTGTCTGACATTCAACATGGACATATTGAATCTAGAAATATTACATCCGAAATCAAAACATCCTTTTTAAGCTATGCGATGAGTGTTATTGTTTCACGTGCGTTACCAGATGTACGTGATGGGCTTAAGCCTGTACATCGTCGTATTTTATACGGGATGCAGGAATTAGGAAATACTTCGGATAAACCATATAAAAAGAGCGCACGTATTGTCGGGGATGTAATGGGTAAATACCACCCGCATGGTGACTCTTCAATTTATGAAGCAATGGTACGTATGGCGCAGGATTTCAGCTACCGTTATATGCTTGTTGATGGGCACGGTAACTTTGGGTCTGTCGATGGCGATGGCGCGGCTGCAATGCGTTATACAGAATCACGTATGTCAAAAATCGCAATGGAAATGTTGCGTGATATTAACAAAGATACAATTGATTACGAGCCCAACTATGATGGTAGTGAAAACGAGCCAAAAGTATTACCAGCACGTTATCCAAATCTTTTAGTTAATGGGGCATCAGGGATTGCTGTAGGGATGGCGACAAACATCCCACCACATCATCTTGGTGAAACAATTGACGGTGTATTAGCACTTGCCGATAATCCAAGTATTACAACGGAAGAGCTAATGGAAATTATTCCAGGACCAGACTTTCCAACAGGTGGCTTAATCTTAGGCCGCTCAGGAATTCGTCGTGCCTATGAAACAGGGCGCGGTTCATTAACGATTCGTGCAAAAGTAGAAATTGAGCAAGCTTCGAACGGGAAAGAAACAATTTTAGTTTACGAATTGCCGTATCAAGTTAACAAAGCAAAATTAATTGAAAAAATTGCCGAATTAGTACGTGATAAAAAAATCGACGGCATTACAAAGCTTCAAGATGAATCAGATCGTAAAGGTATGCGTATCGTCATTGAAGTTCGACGCGATGCCAATGCCAATGTTGTATTAAATAATCTATATAAACAAACAGCCATGCAATCAAGCTTTGGGGTGAATATGTTAGCATTAGTTGACGGTCAGCCAAAAGTATTAGGCTTAAAAGAAGTGCTCTATCATTACTTAGAACACCAAAAAGTCGTTATAAAACGTCGTACTGCATTTGAGCTTCGAAAAGCAGAGGATCGTGCACATATTTTAGAAGGTTTACGTATTGCGTTAGACCATATTGATGAAATTATTTCCATTATCCGTAGCTCTCGTAGTGGGGAAGAAGCCAAACCACAATTAATGGAGCGCTTTAACTTATCAGAGCGCCAAGCACAAGCAATTTTAGATATGCGTCTTGTTCGTTTAAGTGGTTTAGAGCGTGAAAAGATTGAAAATGAATACAATGAATTACTCGTATTAATTGCTGAATTAAAAGCCATTTTAGCTGATGAAGCAAAGGTAATTGAAATCATTCGTACAGAAATGACCGAAATTAAAGAACGCTTTAATGATACACGTCGTACGGAAATTACGGCTGGCGGCTTAGAAATGATTGAAGACGAGGATTTAATTCCACGTGAAAACTCCGTGTTGACCTTAACACTTAATGGTTATATTAAGCGTTTAGCAGCCAATACATACCGTTCACAAAAACGCGGTGGTCGCGGTGTACAAGGTATGGGTACAAACGAAGATGATTTTGTAGAGCATCTATTATTCACATCAACGCATGATACGATCCTTTTCTTTACATCAAAAGGAAAGGTGTTCCGTGCAAAGGGCTATGAAATTCCAGAGTTCGGACGCCAAGCAAAAGGTTTACCAATCGTCAACTTATTAAATATTGATAAGGGCGAAAAGGTAACAGCGATGATTCGTGTTTCTGAATTTAAAGAAGATGCCTACTTCATTTTCACAACGAAAACGGGTGTAACAAAACGTACACCAGTTGATCAATTCGCTAATATCCGCACAAATGGGTTAATTGCGATTACTTTACGCGAAGATGATGATCTCATTTCTGTCCATTTAACAGATGGCAAGAAAGAAATTATTATCGGTACACGTGAAGGGATGCTTGTTCGTTTCAAAGAGGATGATATTCGCTCAATGGGACGTTCAGCAGCGGGTGTACGCGGTATTAAATTACGTGAAGATGACTATGTCGTTGGGATGGAAATTATTGAGCCAGGTCAAGAAATTCTAGTTGTTACAGAAAAGGGCTATGGTAAACGTACACCTGAAGCAGAGTACCGTTTGCAAAGTCGTGGTGGTCTAGGTCTAAAAACAATGCAAATTACCGACAAAAACGGTAAAATGTGTGCTGTGAAGGCTGTAGATGGCACAGAGGATATTATGTTAATCACGATTAACGGTATGTTAATACGTATGGATGTAAATGATATTTCTATTATCGGTCGTAGCACACAAGGGGTTCGCCTAATCCGTCTTGCAGAAGATGAATTAGTGGCAACAGTAGCACGTGTGAAAAAAGACGAAGATACAGAAGATGAAGAAATAGAAGAGACAGAACAAACAGAACAATAAGATCGAAAAGTAGCCTAGGTGGATTTAACTACCTAGGCTACTTTTTTATATTTGTATTTTATAATGTATTCGTTATAATAGTATAAAAGACATCGGTATTAGGTTGAAATAACCATATTTAATGATTTAGATAATCATTCTAGTGATTAACTTCTCAATAATTATTATTTTCGATACAATTATAGCAATTAATTTACGTTAGGGGTTGTGAAGTTGGAAGCAATCAATATGAGGGTCGAAGAATTACGTTTAGGTAAAGTCATTGCAGAAGACATCTTTGCCAATACACAATATCCAATTATATATAAGGACTCAAAAATAAAAAGAGAGCATTTTCGTGTATTTGAATTATTTAATCTAAAAGCGGTATTAGTTTATAGCGATATTAATGAAGAAAGCTCAACTGAAGAAAACATACAAGTTCAAGCTAATTCAGTTTCACTACCAAAATACACTTCATTTGAAAAGTGTTATAATGATGCGATTGTTCAATTGAAGAAGGAATTCTTAAATTGGGAATCTGGCGGTAAAATTGATATTACGAAGGTTCGTGGCATGATTATCCCTTTAGCTGAAAAAGTATTAGAGGATCGTTCGTATATATTCGACTTAAATAATTATTCGAATCCGAAAGATTACTTGTATCATCATTGTGTGGCAACGGGCTTAATCGCTTCAGTTATGGCCAAGAAACTAGGCTTCGAACGTGGGATAACAAATCAAATAGCGATTGCTGGGATGTTAGCTGATAGTGGAATGGCACGTATTACGGCTCGTATTCGGGATAAAAAGAGCGCACTCACAAAAGAAGAGTTCGATGAGGTGAAAAAGCATCCTACTTATAGTTATATGCTTGTGAAAAACGTCTCTGCAATTAAAGAAGTGATGAAAGAAGCAATTTATCAACATCATGAACGTTTAGATGGTAGTGGTTATCCTAAAGGGGAACGTATTGGCTCTATTTCAAACTTTGCCCAAATTATAGCGGTAGCCGATGTATTCCATGCTATGACAAGTGAACGTTTATATCGCACAAAGCAATCACCATTTAAAGTAATCGAAATGATTAAAGAAGAAGAGTTCGGCAAGTTTGATATAAAGGTTGTACAAGCTTTAATGGATATTGTTGTTGATTTACCGATTGGTACAAAGATTGAAATATCCAATTTCGAATTAGGTGAAGTAATGTTCATTAATAAATATTCTCCTACTCGTCCACTTGTTAAATTAACAAGAACAGGTGAAATTATTGATCTTTCATCTAATCGAAGCTTCTATATATCTCGCGTTATTACAAAAAATAATTAGTGTATAGTAGAAATGATTTTTAATTGATTACTTCTCAATTAAAAATCATTTTTTTATTTTGTAAAAAGGGTTGACGAGAAGGATTTAAATTGTTATTATATTAAAAGTCCTTAAAAGAAGCATAATAAATTAAATATAAGTAAGTATATTTGATTTTTGTTCTAAAGGGTGTTAAAGTATAATAACTGTCATTTCAAGTAGAGATAAAAAACTTTTAAATGAAGTGTTGACATTGATTGGTTGAAATGATAAGATATAAAAGTTGTCACAAACGACAATGATATGAACCTTGAAAACTGAACAAGCAACGTTAATGAATACAGCTTCTTAAATGAAGCAAAAATGATTTCTAACTTAATAGTTAGAATCGCTAGCAAAGCAAATGAGCTTTCAAACTACTTTTATGGAGAGTTTGATCCTGGCTCAGGACGAACGCTGGCGGCGTGCCTAATACATGCAAGTCGAGCGAATGAATAGAGAAGCTTGCTTCTCTATGATTTAGCGGCGGACGGGTGAGTAACACGTGGGTAACCTGCCCTATAGACTGGGATAACTTCGGGAAACCGGAGCTAATACCGGATAATACTTTGAACCACATGGTTTAAAGTTGAAAGATGGTTTCGGCTATCACTATAGGATGGACCCGCGGCGCATTAGCTAGTTGGTGAGGTAACGGCTCACCAAGGCAACGATGCGTAGCCGACCTGAGAGGGTGATCGGCCACACTGGGACTGAGACACGGCCCAGACTCCTACGGGAGGCAGCAGTAGGGAATCTTCCACAATGGACGAAAGTCTGATGGAGCAACGCCGCGTGAGTGAAGAAGGATTTCGGTTCGTAAAACTCTGTTGCAAGGGAAGAACAAGTAGCGTAGTAACTGGCGCTACCTTGACGGTACCTTGTTAGAAAGCCACGGCTAACTACGTGCCAGCAGCCGCGGTAATACGTAGGTGGCAAGCGTTGTCCGGAATTATTGGGCGTAAAGCGCGCGCAGGTGGTTCCTTAAGTCTGATGTGAAAGCCCCCGGCTCAACCGGGGAGGGTCATTGGAAACTGGGGAACTTGAGTGCAGAAGAGGATAGTGGAATTCCAAGTGTAGCGGTGAAATGCGTAGAGATTTGGAGGAACACCAGTGGCGAAGGCGACTGTCTGGTCTGTAACTGACACTGAGGCGCGAAAGCGTGGGGAGCAAACAGGATTAGATACCCTGGTAGTCCACGCCGTAAACGATGAGTGCTAAGTGTTGGGGGGTTTCCGCCCCTCAGTGCTGCAGCTAACGCATTAAGCACTCCGCCTGGGGAGTACGGTCGCAAGACTGAAACTCAAAGGAATTGACGGGGGCCCGCACAAGCGGTGGAGCATGTGGTTTAATTCGAAGCAACGCGAAGAACCTTACCAGGTCTTGACATCCCATTGACCACTGTAGAGATACAGTTTTCCCTTCGGGGACAACGGTGACAGGTGGTGCATGGTTGTCGTCAGCTCGTGTCGTGAGATGTTGGGTTAAGTCCCGCAACGAGCGCAACCCTTGTTCTTAGTTGCCATCATTTAGTTGGGCACTCTAAGGAGACTGCCGGTGATAAACCGGAGGAAGGTGGGGATGACGTCAAATCATCATGCCCCTTATGACCTGGGCTACACACGTGCTACAATGGACGGTACAAACGGTTGCCAACCCGCGAGGGGGAGCTAATCCGATAAAACCGTTCTCAGTTCGGATTGTAGGCTGCAACTCGCCTACATGAAGCCGGAATCGCTAGTAATCGCGGATCAGCATGCCGCGGTGAATACGTTCCCGGGCCTTGTACACACCGCCCGTCACACCACGAGAGTTTGTAACACCCGAAGTCGGTGAGGTAACCTTTTGGAGCCAGCCGCCGAAGGTGGGATAGATGATTGGGGTGAAGTCGTAACAAGGTAGCCGTATCGGAAGGTGCGGCTGGATCACCTCCTTTCTAAGGATATATTCGGAAACCTTCTCTTGGAGAAGGGGCTCATTAACGGTTGCTGTTCAGTTTTGAAGGTTCATTCTTAGTTGAATGAAATACTTCAAAACTTTGTTCTTTGAAAACTGGATAAAACGACATTGATAAGTAATAAACAAACATAGATCAAGAAATTGATCGTGCAATATCCTTAAAATCTTACTTTTTAAGTAAGTTTAACTTTTGGTTAAGTTAATAAGGGCGCACGGTGGATGCCTTGGCACTAGGAGTCGATGAAGGACGGCACTAACACCGATATGCCTCGGGGAGCTGTAAGTAAGCTTTGATCCGGGGATTTCCGAATGGGGGAACCCACTATCTTTAATCGGATAGTATCTACACGTGAATACATAGCGTGATGAGGACAGACGCAGGGAACTGAAACATCTAAGTACCTGCAGGAACAGAAAGAAAATTCGATTCCCTGAGTAGCGGCGAGCGAAACGGGAAGAGCCCAAACCAAAGAGCTTGCTCTTTGGGGTTGTAGGACACTCTATACGGAGTTACAAAAGAATGATTTAGGCGAAGCGACTTGGAAAGGTCCGCAAGAGAAGGTAACAGCCCTGTAGCCAAAAAGTCATTCCCTCCAGAGTGGATCCTGAGTACGGCGGAACACGTGAAATTCCGTCGGAATCCGGGAGGACCATCTCCCAAGGCTAAATACTACCTAGTGACCGATAGTGAACCAGTACCGTGAGGGAAAGGTGAAAAGCACCCCGGAAGGGGAGTGAAATAGAACCTGAAACCGTGTGCCTACAAGTAGTTAGAGCCCGTTAATGGGTGATAGCGTGCCTTTTGTAGAATGAACCGGCGAGTTACGATTACGTGCGAGGTTAAGTTGAGAAGACGGAGCCGCAGCGAAAGCGAGTCTGAATAGGGCGAATTAGTATGTAGTCGTAGACCCGAAACCAGGTGATCTACCCATGTCCAGGATGAAGGTGAGGTAACACTTACTGGAGGTCCGAACCCACGTACGTTGAAAAGTGCGGGGATGAGGTGTGGGTAGCGGAGAAATTCCAATCGAACTTGGAGATAGCTGGTTCTCTCCGAAATAGCTTTAGGGCTAGCCTCGTGATGAAGAATACCGGAGGTAGAGCACTGTTTGGACTAGGGGGGCATCTCGCTTTACCGAATTCAGACAAACTCCGAATGCCGGATATTTATACACGGGAGTCAGACTGCGAGTGATAAGATCCGTAGTCAAGAGGGAAACAGCCCAGACCACCAGCTAAGGTCCCAAAGTAATCGTTAAGTGGAAAAGGATGTGGCGTTGCTTAGACAACCAGGATGTTGGCTTAGAAGCAGCCATCATTTAAAGAGTGCGTAATAGCTCACTGGTCGAGTGACGCTGCGCCGAAAATGTATCGGGGCTAAACGATTCACCGAAGCTGTGGATGCATACCGTTGGTATGCGTGGTAGGAGAGCGTTCTAAGGGCGTTGAAGTCAGACCGGAAGGACTGGTGGAGCGCTTAGAAGTGAGAATGCCGGTATGAGTAGCGAAACATGGGTGAGAATCCCATGCACCGTATGACTAAGGTTTCCTGAGGAAGGCTCGTCCGCTCAGGGTTAGTCGGGACCTAAGCCGAGGCCGATAGGCGTAGGCGATGGACAACAGGTTGATATTCCTGTACTACCTCCCCACCGTTTGAGAAATGGGGGGACGCAGTAGGGTAGGGTAAGCAGAGCGTTGGTTGTCTCTGTTCAAGCAGTAAGGTGTGTGCGTAGGCAAATCCGCGTACTGTAACATTGAGCTGTGATGACGACTCCGTATGGAGGAAGTTCCTGATCTCACACTGCCAAGAAAAGCCTCTATCGAGGTGGGAGGTACCCGTACCGCAAACCGACACAGGTAGTCGAGGAGAGAATCCTAAGGTGTGCGAGAGAACTCTCGTTAAGGAACTCGGCAAAATGACCCCGTAACTTCGGGAGAAGGGGTGCTCTTGAGCGTGCAAGCGCACGAGAGCCGCAGTGAATAGGCCCAGGCGACTGTTTAGCAAAAACACAGGTCTCTGCAAAACCGTAAGGTGACGTATAGGGGCTGACGCCTGCCCGGTGCTGGAAGGTTAAGAGGAGTGGTTAGCGCAAGCGAAGCTGCGAATTGAAGCCCCAGTAAACGGCGGCCGTAACTATAACGGTCCTAAGGTAGCGAAATTCCTTGTCGGGTAAGTTCCGACCCGCACGAAAGGCGTAACGATCTGGGCACTGTCTCAACGAGAGACTCGGTGAAATTATAGTACCTGTGAAGATGCAGGTTACCCGCGACAGGACGGAAAGACCCCGTGGAGCTTTACTGTAGCTTGATATTGAATTTTGGTACAACTTGTACAGGATAGGTAGGAGCCAGAGATCTCGGAGCGCCAGCTTCGAAGGAGGCGTCGGTGGGATACTACCCTGGTTGTATTGAACTTCTAACCCATGCCCCTTAGCGGGGTAGGAGACAGTGTCAGGCGGACAGTTTGACTGGGGCGGTCGCCTCCTAAAAGGTAACGGAGGCGCCCAAAGGTTCCCTCAGAATGGTTGGAAATCATTCGCAGAGTGTAAAGGCATAAGGGAGCTTGACTGCGAGACCTACAAGTCGAGCAGGGTCGAAAGACGGGCTTAGTGATCCGGTGGTTCCGCATGGAAGGGCCATCGCTCAACGGATAAAAGCTACCCCGGGGATAACAGGCTTATCTCCCCCAAGAGTCCACATCGACGGGGAGGTTTGGCACCTCGATGTCGGCTCATCGCATCCTGGGGCTGTAGTCGGTCCCAAGGGTTGGGCTGTTCGCCCATTAAAGCGGTACGCGAGCTGGGTTCAGAACGTCGTGAGACAGTTCGGTCCCTATCCGTCGTGGGCGTAGGAAATTTGAGAGGAGCTGTCCTTAGTACGAGAGGACCGGGATGGACACACCGCTGGTGTACCAGTTGTCTTGCCAAAGGCATCGCTGGGTAGCTATGTGTGGACGGGATAAGTGCTGAAAGCATCTAAGCATGAAGCCCCCCTCAAGATGAGATTTCCCATTACGCAAGTAAGTAAGACCCCTGAAAGACGATCAGGTAGATAGGTTCGAGGTGGAAGTGTGGCGACACATGTAGCTGACGAATACTAATCGGTCGAGGACTTAACCACATGTTTACGAACATCAATGAAACGTTTATCCAGTTTTGAAAGAATGAATCTTTCAACTTAATCTAGTGATGATGGCAAAGAGGTCACACCCGTTCCCATACCGAACACGGAAGTTAAGCTCTTTAGCGCCGATGGTAGTTGGGGGTTTCCCCCTGTGAGAGTAGGACATCGCTAGGTCATTGGAAAGCCACTGAGCAATCAGTGGCTTTTTTGTTTTGCGAAAAAATAACAGCCACCATTTATGTTAAATTTATGATAATTCATTTAAAAGTGCCGTGTTATTTGATTAATAATAGTCAAATCTGAAAATAATCAATTAAATTATTCCAATGGCAAGTAATTATACGTATTCAAATAAGCACAACATGCTTTCCAATTTTTCAGTATATCGGACGGGGCTTTCAAGTTTTTCAGTGTGGTTAGTGGTTGACGTGTATTACAATTCGGGCAGCATTTTCTTTCTAATCAATGCTTGGTCAAGATCATTTTGGTTGATGGTAAGTCGAATACTTTACGATGGTTATACGAACTTACTAGTATTTTTAGAGAAACGTCACATAGATGTAAACAGACTGGGTACCGTAGAGTGACATTCGGTGTATCCACTATGTTTATAATGTATGACCATCTTTTAAATATCAAAACCAAACACTGCATTTTAAATCAAAGAACCCCCCCACACGATGCTATACAACCAAAAGGACGAATGATAATATCAAAATCATCAACAGCCGTGTTCAACTCTCAAAACTAGATCCCTTGAAATTTGTTAAAACCACAGAACTTGCAGAGAAAATCATTAGCCCAACCGTTAGAATAACCCTCATAGGTAAATATTTAATCGTAGTTATTGCTGAAATGAACATCTAAGCTTATTTAAAAACAGCGAAAAGCATAGGCATTGATGTCGACCACAAATAATCTCGATCTTATCAAATAATCCAATCTATACGAATCTGTAGTTTCCGCTACACTAAAGTCAAAATGAGCAAAAGAATAACGTATTATAGTCTGTAAAAAAGGATAGGCAATCAAACGAAACGGTCCATAAGATAAAGTAAAAAACCATCAAAAACAACGTAGAAATTCACAAAGCAATCCGTAATAACCGTCAAGATTATTTACATAAAATCTCCATAAAAAATGTCAAAAAACATGATCCCCACTTGCCAAAGCCATAAGTGAGGTCACCAGGTCAGAATTCCCACATTTGCTGAAATACAAAGTACACAGGTATGGAAAGCAAGTCATTCGAGTAGGGGAAATATTTGCCTCTAGCCAGTATTGATTGCATTGCAGTAATCAACATAAAGACGTAAAGAAACTTGTCATCAGAGCATGGGCGTGCTCAACCTACCAAACGCAAATTGACCGAGTCTCAACGCAAGCATGCTTCAAATTTTAGAGACTAAGGAGTTAGTTCGGTATACCTTAGACTAGCTGAGGGTTCAATCAAGAAACTCGCTTCTCTAAGTAGTAGCCTAGATGAAGTAGTTCAACGGTAATTTTAGTGCTTTACTAAAATCATTGATGTATAGAATGATATATTTCATTGTATAGGCCTCCTTAAAGTAATATTAATATGAGTATTTTACTTTAAAGAAAAGGTTAACTTGTCTATAGTTGATTATTTTCATGCGGAAGATACTCTGTTCATTGGATAAGAAAGATAGTTCATAGAATAGGTGTTGAAAGTGAATTGCTAGAATTTTTAAACATAAAATATGTATGTAGGAATTAACATGTACCAATTTTTACTTGAAGGCTGGGGTTATGGTATGAGTTTATGACAGAAATTACGTTTGTTACGTAAATTATAAGTATTCATTTACCATGTTTTTAAATTTAATTTCAAAGAAACGATAATTTGTATTGCAAAAGCAATAATATAGTGGTATATTATTATAAGTCGCAAGGACAACAAACAATATTGATTGAATCGTTAAAATAAAGTGTTGACATAACACTTTAAAGATGATAAGATATAAAAGTTGTCACAAACGACAATGATATGAACCTTGAAAACTGAACAAGCAACGTTAATGAATACAGCTTCTTAAATGAAGCAAAAATGATTTCTAACTTAATAGTTAGAATCGCTAGCAAAGCAAATGAGCTTTCAAACTACTTTTATGGAGAGTTTGATCCTGGCTCAGGACGAACGCTGGCGGCGTGCCTAATACATGCAAGTCGAGCGAATGAATAGAGAAGCTTGCTTCTCTATGATTTAGCGGCGGACGGGTGAGTAACACGTGGGTAACCTGCCCTATAGACTGGGATAACTTCGGGAAACCGGAGCTAATACCGGATAATACTTTGAACCACATGGTTTAAAGTTGAAAGATGGTTTCGGCTATCACTATAGGATGGACCCGCGGCGCATTAGCTAGTTGGTGAGGTAACGGCTCACCAAGGCAACGATGCGTAGCCGACCTGAGAGGGTGATCGGCCACACTGGGACTGAGACACGGCCCAGACTCCTACGGGAGGCAGCAGTAGGGAATCTTCCACAATGGACGAAAGTCTGATGGAGCAACGCCGCGTGAGTGAAGAAGGATTTCGGTTCGTAAAACTCTGTTGCAAGGGAAGAACAAGTAGCGTAGTAACTGGCGCTACCTTGACGGTACCTTGTTAGAAAGCCACGGCTAACTACGTGCCAGCAGCCGCGGTAATACGTAGGTGGCAAGCGTTGTCCGGAATTATTGGGCGTAAAGCGCGCGCAGGTGGTTCCTTAAGTCTGATGTGAAAGCCCCCGGCTCAACCGGGGAGGGTCATTGGAAACTGGGGAACTTGAGTGCAGAAGAGGATAGTGGAATTCCAAGTGTAGCGGTGAAATGCGTAGAGATTTGGAGGAACACCAGTGGCGAAGGCGACTGTCTGGTCTGTAACTGACACTGAGGCGCGAAAGCGTGGGGAGCAAACAGGATTAGATACCCTGGTAGTCCACGCCGTAAACGATGAGTGCTAAGTGTTGGGGGGTTTCCGCCCCTCAGTGCTGCAGCTAACGCATTAAGCACTCCGCCTGGGGAGTACGGTCGCAAGACTGAAACTCAAAGGAATTGACGGGGGCCCGCACAAGCGGTGGAGCATGTGGTTTAATTCGAAGCAACGCGAAGAACCTTACCAGGTCTTGACATCCCATTGACCACTGTAGAGATACAGTTTTCCCTTCGGGGACAACGGTGACAGGTGGTGCATGGTTGTCGTCAGCTCGTGTCGTGAGATGTTGGGTTAAGTCCCGCAACGAGCGCAACCCTTGTTCTTAGTTGCCATCATTTAGTTGGGCACTCTAAGGAGACTGCCGGTGATAAACCGGAGGAAGGTGGGGATGACGTCAAATCATCATGCCCCTTATGACCTGGGCTACACACGTGCTACAATGGACGGTACAAACGGTTGCCAACCCGCGAGGGGGAGCTAATCCGATAAAACCGTTCTCAGTTCGGATTGTAGGCTGCAACTCGCCTACATGAAGCCGGAATCGCTAGTAATCGCGGATCAGCATGCCGCGGTGAATACGTTCCCGGGCCTTGTACACACCGCCCGTCACACCACGAGAGTTTGTAACACCCGAAGTCGGTGAGGTAACCTTTTGGAGCCAGCCGCCGAAGGTGGGATAGATGATTGGGGTGAAGTCGTAACAAGGTAGCCGTATCGGAAGGTGCGGCTGGATCACCTCCTTTCTAAGGATATATTCGGAAACCTTCTCTTGGAGAAGGGGCTCATTAACGGTTGCTGTTCAGTTTTGAAGGTTCATTCTTAGTTGAATGAAATACTTCAAAACTTTGTTCTTTGAAAACTGGATAAAACGACATTGATAAGTAATAAACAAACATAGATCAAGAAATTGATCGTGCAATATCCTTAAAATCTTACTTTTTAAGTAAGTTTAACTTTTGGTTAAGTTAATAAGGGCGCACGGTGGATGCCTTGGCACTAGGAGTCGATGAAGGACGGCACTAACACCGATATGCCTCGGGGAGCTGTAAGTAAGCTTTGATCCGGGGATTTCCGAATGGGGGAACCCACTATCTTTAATCGGATAGTATCTACACGTGAATACATAGCGTGATGAGGACAGACGCAGGGAACTGAAACATCTAAGTACCTGCAGGAACAGAAAGAAAATTCGATTCCCTGAGTAGCGGCGAGCGAAACGGGAAGAGCCCAAACCAAAGAGCTTGCTCTTTGGGGTTGTAGGACACTCTATACGGAGTTACAAAAGAATGATTTAGGCGAAGCGACTTGGAAAGGTCCGCAAGAGAAGGTAACAGCCCTGTAGCCAAAAAGTCATTCCCTCCAGAGTGGATCCTGAGTACGGCGGAACACGTGAAATTCCGTCGGAATCCGGGAGGACCATCTCCCAAGGCTAAATACTACCTAGTGACCGATAGTGAACCAGTACCGTGAGGGAAAGGTGAAAAGCACCCCGGAAGGGGAGTGAAATAGAACCTGAAACCGTGTGCCTACAAGTAGTTAGAGCCCGTTAATGGGTGATAGCGTGCCTTTTGTAGAATGAACCGGCGAGTTACGATTACGTGCGAGGTTAAGTTGAGAAGACGGAGCCGCAGCGAAAGCGAGTCTGAATAGGGCGAATTAGTATGTAGTCGTAGACCCGAAACCAGGTGATCTACCCATGTCCAGGATGAAGGTGAGGTAACACTTACTGGAGGTCCGAACCCACGTACGTTGAAAAGTGCGGGGATGAGGTGTGGGTAGCGGAGAAATTCCAATCGAACTTGGAGATAGCTGGTTCTCTCCGAAATAGCTTTAGGGCTAGCCTCGTGATGAAGAATACCGGAGGTAGAGCACTGTTTGGACTAGGGGGGCATCTCGCTTTACCGAATTCAGACAAACTCCGAATGCCGGATATTTATACACGGGAGTCAGACTGCGAGTGATAAGATCCGTAGTCAAGAGGGAAACAGCCCAGACCACCAGCTAAGGTCCCAAAGTAATCGTTAAGTGGAAAAGGATGTGGCGTTGCTTAGACAACCAGGATGTTGGCTTAGAAGCAGCCATCATTTAAAGAGTGCGTAATAGCTCACTGGTCGAGTGACGCTGCGCCGAAAATGTATCGGGGCTAAACGATTCACCGAAGCTGTGGATGCATACCGTTGGTATGCGTGGTAGGAGAGCGTTCTAAGGGCGTTGAAGTCAGACCGGAAGGACTGGTGGAGCGCTTAGAAGTGAGAATGCCGGTATGAGTAGCGAAACATGGGTGAGAATCCCATGCACCGTATGACTAAGGTTTCCTGAGGAAGGCTCGTCCGCTCAGGGTTAGTCGGGACCTAAGCCGAGGCCGATAGGCGTAGGCGATGGACAACAGGTTGATATTCCTGTACTACCTCCCCACCGTTTGAGAAATGGGGGGACGCAGTAGGGTAGGGTAAGCAGAGCGTTGGTTGTCTCTGTTCAAGCAGTAAGGTGTGTGCGTAGGCAAATCCGCGTACTGTAACATTGAGCTGTGATGACGACTCCGTATGGAGGAAGTTCCTGATCTCACACTGCCAAGAAAAGCCTCTATCGAGGTGGGAGGTACCCGTACCGCAAACCGACACAGGTAGTCGAGGAGAGAATCCTAAGGTGTGCGAGAGAACTCTCGTTAAGGAACTCGGCAAAATGACCCCGTAACTTCGGGAGAAGGGGTGCTCTTGAGCGTGCAAGCGCACGAGAGCCGCAGTGAATAGGCCCAGGCGACTGTTTAGCAAAAACACAGGTCTCTGCAAAACCGTAAGGTGACGTATAGGGGCTGACGCCTGCCCGGTGCTGGAAGGTTAAGAGGAGTGGTTAGCGCAAGCGAAGCTGCGAATTGAAGCCCCAGTAAACGGCGGCCGTAACTATAACGGTCCTAAGGTAGCGAAATTCCTTGTCGGGTAAGTTCCGACCCGCACGAAAGGCGTAACGATCTGGGCACTGTCTCAACGAGAGACTCGGTGAAATTATAGTACCTGTGAAGATGCAGGTTACCCGCGACAGGACGGAAAGACCCCGTGGAGCTTTACTGTAGCTTGATATTGAATTTTGGTACAACTTGTACAGGATAGGTAGGAGCCAGAGATCTCGGAGCGCCAGCTTCGAAGGAGGCGTCGGTGGGATACTACCCTGGTTGTATTGAACTTCTAACCCATGCCCCTTAGCGGGGTAGGAGACAGTGTCAGGCGGACAGTTTGACTGGGGCGGTCGCCTCCTAAAAGGTAACGGAGGCGCCCAAAGGTTCCCTCAGAATGGTTGGAAATCATTCGCAGAGTGTAAAGGCATAAGGGAGCTTGACTGCGAGACCTACAAGTCGAGCAGGGTCGAAAGACGGGCTTAGTGATCCGGTGGTTCCGCATGGAAGGGCCATCGCTCAACGGATAAAAGCTACCCCGGGGATAACAGGCTTATCTCCCCCAAGAGTCCACATCGACGGGGAGGTTTGGCACCTCGATGTCGGCTCATCGCATCCTGGGGCTGTAGTCGGTCCCAAGGGTTGGGCTGTTCGCCCATTAAAGCGGTACGCGAGCTGGGTTCAGAACGTCGTGAGACAGTTCGGTCCCTATCCGTCGTGGGCGTAGGAAATTTGAGAGGAGCTGTCCTTAGTACGAGAGGACCGGGATGGACACACCGCTGGTGTACCAGTTGTCTTGCCAAAGGCATCGCTGGGTAGCTATGTGTGGACGGGATAAGTGCTGAAAGCATCTAAGCATGAAGCCCCCCTCAAGATGAGATTTCCCATTACGCAAGTAAGTAAGACCCCTGAAAGACGATCAGGTAGATAGGTTCGAGGTGGAAGTGTGGCGACACATGTAGCTGACGAATACTAATCGGTCGAGGACTTAACCACATGTTTACGAACATCAATGAAACGTTTATCCAGTTTTGAAAGAATGAATCTTTCAACTTAATCTAGTGATGATGGCAAAGAGGTCACACCCGTTCCCATACCGAACACGGAAGTTAAGCTCTTTAGCGCCGATGGTAGTTGGGGGTTTCCCCCTGTGAGAGTAGGACATCGCTAGGTCATTGGAAAGCCACTGAGCAATCAGTGGCTTTTTTGTATTTTCTTTCAATTAAATGATAGGATATATTTAGATAAATATGACTTTCTACTATAATTGATATTTAAGTTTATAATTATTATATTTTAAAATAAGAACAAATAATTGATATTAAAAAGAATGAGAACATTTTGATTATATTTCAAATGATTTACAGAAGAAATCCTACATTAATAATAAAAGGATTTAAGTAGTTGATTTTAGGGAATAAAAACATAAAACATAAAATTAATATTCCGAATTATTTTACTTTTCCTAGATTCTTGACAGTCGACCGCTACGTTGTTAACCTTACAATAATATTCTTTTCTAATAGGGGGCATTCTCAAGATGTGGGAAACAAAATTCGCTAAAGAAGGTTTAACATTTGATGACGTATTATTAGTACCAGCACATTCTGAAGTATTACCGAAGGATGTTGATTTATCCGTACAATTAACGCCTAATATTAAGTTAAACATTCCAATGATTTCTGCAGGTATGGACACAGTTACAGAAGCAAAAATGGCGATTGCCATGGCACGTCAAGGTGGTATCGGAATTGTTCATAAGAATATGAGCATTGATGAGCAAGCAGAAGAAGTAGAAAAAGTAAAACGTTCTGAAAATGGCGTAATTACAAATCCATTCTTCTTAACACCCGAACATCAAGTATTTGATGCAGAGCATTTAATGGGTAAATACCGCATTTCAGGTGTTCCTATTGTAAATAACATGGAAGATCAAAAATTAGTAGGGATTATTACGAACCGGGACTTACGCTTCATCTCTGATTACTCTTTAAAAATTGATGATGTGATGACGAAGGAAGATTTAATTACAGCACCAGTAGGAACGACTTTAGAAGATGCTGAAAAAATTCTTCAACAATACAAAATCGAAAAATTACCAATCGTTGATAATGAAGGTAAATTAACAGGCTTAATCACAATTAAAGATATCGAAAAGGTGATTGAGTTCCCGAACGCTGCAAAAGACGTACATGGTCGTTTAGTAGTTGGTGCAGCAGTAGGCGTGTCTAAAGATACAATGTTACGTATTGCTAAGCTTGTGGAAGCACAAGTTGATATTATTGTCATTGATACAGCACATGGCCACTCTCAAGGCGTATTAAATACAATTGCGGATATTCGTGCAGCTTATCCAGACTTAGATATTATTGCAGGTAACGTAGCGACAGCTGAAGGTACGCGTGCATTATTTGAAGCAGGTGCTGATGTTGTTAAAGTAGGTATCGGACCAGGTTCTATTTGTACAACTCGTGTAGTTGCTGGTGTAGGTGTACCTCAAATTACGGCTGTATACGACGCTGCTTCAGTAGCGCGTGAATATGGTAAAACAATTATTGCTGATGGTGGTATTAAGTACTCTGGTGACATCGTGAAGGCTTTAGCAGCTGGTGGACATGTTGTTATGCTTGGTTCCCTTTTAGCAGGTACTTCAGAATCTCCAGGGGAAACAGAAATTTTCCAAGGTCGTCGCTTTAAAGTTTACCGCGGTATGGGTTCACTAGGTGCGATGGAAAAGGGCTCAAAAGATCGTTACTTCCAAGAGGACGCTAAAAAATTAGTGCCAGAGGGGATTGAAGGTCGTCTTCCTTATAAAGGACCTTTAGCAGATACGATTCACCAATTAATGGGTGGTATTCGTGCTGGTATGGGTTACTGTGGAGCTCCTAATTTAGAGTATTTACGTGAGAAATCACAATTCATCAAGATGACAGGTGCAGGTTTACGTGAATCACATCCACATGATGTACAAATTACAAAAGAAGCACCAAACTATTCACTCCAATAATTACTAGGCAACTTTCAAACGCTACTATCGTCAAAATTGATGATAATAGCGTTTTTTTATTAACAACAGGGCACATTCGTGTAGATATGTATGATAAAATGACGTAGACAAGGAAATAATAGATTTTGGAGGTAGCTTTGTGAAAAAAGTAAGTAAACGAACGATGTTAAGCTTAATTTTAATTCCGATGTTATTACTGAGCATGTTGACGTTAGCACCTGCTACGACAAAAGCAGCGGATGATTTAGGCTTAACGGTAGATGCAGCAATCTTAATTGATGCAGACACAGGAAAGATTTTATATGAGCAAAATGCAGAGACAGCTTTAGGAATTGCAAGTATGTCAAAAATGATGACAGAATACTTATTATTAGATGCTATTAAAGAAGGTTCCGTGACATGGGAGCAACAATACAATGTAACGGAGTATACACATAAAATTTCACAAAATCGTTTATTAAGTAATGTTCCACTACGTGCGGATGGTACATATTCGATTAGAGAATTATATGAAGCAATGGCAATCTATTCAGCCAATGCAGCAACCATTGCTATTGCAGAAACTATTGCAGGAACAGAAACTGAGTTTTTAAAATTAATGAATAAAAAAGCAGAAGAGCTCGGCTTAGAAAATTATAAATTCGTGAACTCAACAGGCTTAAACAATTCAGATTTACAAGGCATGCACCCAGCAGGAACAGGGGAAAATGATGAAAATGTAATGCCAGCTCGTTCGGTAGCCAAGTTAGCCTATCATTTATTAAAAGATCACCCGGATATGTTAGAAACAGCAAAAATCCCTAAAAAGGTATTCCGTGAAGGGACAACAGATGCAATTAACATGTCGAACTGGAACTTCATGTTACCAGGACTTGTTTATGAATACGAAGGGGTAGACGGCTTAAAAACAGGAACAACTGATTTTGCAGGCCACACATTCACAGGTACGGCAAAACGTGGTGACACACGTTTAATCGCTGTTGTTATGAAAGCGGTCGATTCAAAAGGTGTTGGGTCGTATAAAGCACGTTTTGATGCGACAGCAAAATTATTCGACTATGGCTTCGGTCAATTCACGAAGCAGGAAATCATTCCAGCAAACTATCAATTTAAAGATCAAAAAACAGTTGCTGTTACGAAAGGGAAAGCAGATGAAGTAAACATCGCTGTAAAAGAACCTATTTCAGTAATGGTAAAAACAACAGACAAAGATGCATATAAACCAACTTTAGTTTTAAATTCAGAAGAGCTTGAAGCGGGCGTTAAGAAGGATCAAGTAGTAGGTCAAGTCATCGTTGAGCGCACAGAAGGCACAGATTATGGCTATATCGACGGTTCTGAAATTACAGCAGAAGTCGTTACAACAGAAGCTGTAGAGCGTGCGGGGAAGGTGTCGTTATTTTTCCAAGGAATCGGTAATTTCTTCGGTAATCTATGGGATGGCGTCTTTGGCTTTGTAAATCCAACTTTATAATGATGAAAGAGTGTTTTTATAAGTGAGGAACTTATAAAAATGCTCTTTTTTATTGGACAAATTTTAATAATGGGATTTAAGTCATACATTATTGCTATGGAGGGGTGGATAGACATGTGTGGAATTACAGGCATCATTGATTTTTCACAAAATCTTTCGCAGCAACGAGCACTCATTGCTCATATGACGGAATCAATCGCACATCGCGGACCAGATGGTGATGGTCATTTTCTATCAAGGCATGCGCTTTTAGGTCATAAACGGTTAGCAATTATTGATTTGGTGACAGGTGCGCAACCGATGACAAAGGGTGCCTTTACAATTGTTTATAATGGTGAGGTATACAATGCGAATGAGCTTCGTGAACAACTACAGCAATTAGGCCATCACTTTTTTTCAACATCGGATACAGAAGTGATATTAGCCTCCTATATCCAGTGGAAGGACCGCTGTGTCGATTATTTAAATGGTATTTTTGCCTTTGCCATTTGGGATGATGAGAAGGAGCAATTGTTTTTGTGCAGGGATCGCTTAGGTGTGAAGCCATTGTTTTATGTGGAGCTGGGTACAGGGCTATTATTTGCTTCAGAAATTAAAGCATTACTTGCACATCCATTTGTAAAGGCAGAGGTGGATAGTGATGGGCTGGCGGCGCTCTTTAGCTTAGGACCATCTCGGATACAGGGACATGCAATTTTTAAAGGGATTAAGGAATTAAAGCCAGGATTTGCATTATATAGAGATCGTGAAAAGTGCAGTAGTTGGCGCTATTGGGATATTGAAAGTATGGAGCATCGGGACAATGAACAGCAAACGATTGAGCGTGTACGGCAATTAGTAACAGATGCAGTATGCCGACAGCTAGTAAGTGATGTACCCATTTGCACCATGCTTTCCGGTGGGCTTGATTCGAGTATTTTAACAGCTATCGCAGCCAAACAACTTTCTGAACGGAATCAAGCACTAGCAACTTACTCCGTAGCCTATGAGGGGAATAATAATCATTTCCAAACAAATGCTTTTCAAACAACACAAGATGAATATTGGATAGAAAAAATGCAACAACACTTTGGCACAAAGCATAGGCAAATCGAATTACAGCAAAGGCAGCTTGTCGATGCTTTAACAGATGCGATGCGTTTAAAAGATATGCCAAGTATGGCTGATATTGATAGTTCACTGTACTTATTTTGTAAGGAAATAAAAAACAACCATGTTGTCGCATTATCGGGTGAATGTGCGGATGAAGTATTCGGTGGGTATCCATGGTTTTATGGACAACAACAAGCCTCATTCCCCTGGCTACGTGCAACCAGTGAGCGAGAAGGGCTGTTAAAGGCTAACTGGCAACAGAGACTACGTTTAGCTGATTATCTACAAAATGCGTATGAAGAAGCAATCACACAAATGCCGTCATTTGTAGGGAATGAAGCACAACGGAAACGTCAGCAATTATTTTACTTAAATAATCAATTCTTTATGCAAACTTTATTAGAACGTAATGACCGGATGTCGATGGGAGCGGGTGTAGAGGTGCGGGTGCCCTTTGCGGATCATACCATTATTGAGTATGTGTGGAATATTCCTTGGGAAATGAAAAATAGTGGTGCAATGGAGAAAGGGATATTGCGTCAAGCATTTCGTGAGGTGTTGCCAAAGGAAGTTGTAGAACGTAAAAAAAATCCGTATCCGAAAACATATCATCCGCTTTATACAAAGCTGGTGTCTGAACGTTTAGCAGAAAATTTGCAGCACAAGAATTCCGTATTGCATGAGCTATTTGAACGAGAGCAGTTGGATCAGTTAATCGCAAGTGGTGGAAAGTCGTTTCAAGTGCCGTGGTTTGGCCAGTTGATGGCGGGTCCCCAATTATTAGCATACTTAATTCAAGTACATGAATGGGTAGAACATTATCGAATTAATATTATTTCCACATGAAGAATCACCTATTGTGAAAATACAATAGGTGATGGAGGTGATGCTATTTTTTAGAAATCTTCCAAACGGTCATTAAATGATGCAATTTCGTTTCAATTTCATCAAGGTCTAAATAGCCAAAGCCTAATAGAAAGGAGCGCTTAGTAGGTTGCTTAGCGGTTAAATAGTAGTTGGATAGCGGCATAATATAAATACCATGTTCGCGCGCGATTGTTTGGAGCGTTAACTCGGAATGCTCATGATCAAACGAAATTAACATATTCGTCCCTGCTGCATCTCCTGAAATCGTTATTTGTGGATAGTAGTTTGCGAATACATCGATGCATTTATCATGCTTTTTGCGATAGGTTTTCCGCATTCGATTTAGGTGCTTTGCAAAATGCCCATCCTTCATAAAATTAGCTAAAATATGCTGTTCAAAGCGTGGAACCGTTGATGAATAATAATTAAAATGCTCCTGATAGCGATAAACAAGTGCTGGGGGTAATACAAAATAGGCAACGCGCAATGAAGGCATAAGTGATTTCGTAAATGTACTCAAATAAATGACACGATCATTGGTATCTAAGCCTTGCAGTGCAGGAATTGGTTTTCCAATATAACGAAATTCACTATCATAATCATCTTCAATAATATAGCGGTTTTCAGTTTCTGCGGCCCATCTTAAAAGTTGTGTACGTCGATTGGCTGACAAAACAGCACCAGTTGGGAATTGATGAGATGGAGTGACATACACAATGTTGGCATTGCTATTTTGAAGTTGCCCGATTATGAGCCCGTCTTGGTCCACATCAATCGGTATGGCTACCTGCTCAAGTTGTGCTCTTGGTATAGGCGAGTAGCCAGGGTTTTCGAG
The DNA here is from genome assembly GCF_038006205.1 of Solibacillus sp. FSL R7-0668. Taxonomy (NCBI): domain Bacteria; kingdom Bacillati; phylum Bacillota; class Bacilli; order Caryophanales; family Caryophanaceae; genus Solibacillus; species Solibacillus sp. FSL R7-0668. Next base: position 28,204 of record NZ_JBBOUU010000001.1, read on the forward strand.
GGCTAATCGCATATTGCCGCCAAGTAGCTTTAAAATCATCGGCAATAGCTGCTCTGTCCCAGAACCGATGACGATTTGTTCAGGCAGACACTTGATGCCACGTGATTGATGAAGATAGTTGGCAATTTCAATGCGCAGTGCAAGCTCTCCTTGGCGTTCCCCAGTTTGAAGAAGATGCTTAAAGGGTGTATCAAGGACGTCTTTTGCGTACTTACGCCAAATGGTAAACGGGAAGGCGTCTTCATCAATTTTGGCTGTAGAAAAATCAGACGTGAAAATAGTTTTTGTTGCGGCCTGCTGTGGAGGTAATACAGATGCTACCTCACGAATGGGTAATGAATCGACTTCCTCCACGAAATAGCCGATGCGTGGCTTGGACATAATATATCCCTCTGCAAGTAGCTGCGCATAAGCAAGTTCCACGGTTGTTTGGCTAATATTGAAAAATTCAGCGAGTTCACGCTTGGACGGAAGACGTGAACCGACATCGAGCTGTTTAGTTGTAATGGCATTTTTAATACCAATATAAAGTTGTTCATAGAGTGGAATCGTTTGTTCTTTATCGAGTTGGAAAAATAGCATGAACAGTCCTCCTTAACTGACTTGGTACAAATGTTCAATTTAATGATAATGAACAATGTTAGCGATGTATAGTGTTTTAGCTGAAATGCGTTTACTAAGCAAAACTTGCATTAATGTATTGTTTATAGTACAGTAAATTTAAATTTATAAATGAATTCGATGATAGGAAGTAGTAGCAAGCACGTCTTTTCAAAGAGAGTCAGCGGCTGGTGGAAGCTGATAAAAGCACTTGTGAATCCGTCCTTGAGATGCCTTTTTTGAAATGAAGTAGATTAAGGCCGGCTTACCAAAGTCGTTATAATGTAAGTGGAATAGAGTCTTTCTATTCAATTAGGGTGGCAACGCGGGTAGCTCTCGTCCCTTTTATGGGATTGAGGGCTTTTTTGTGTTTACTGCGCTAATAGATTAACGTGCGAAAGTGCTCGGGATCATCAATTTCATAAACTTTAGGAGGAATAATTATGTTAGATATTAAACGTGTCCGTGAAAATTTTGACGGCGTAAAGAAAATGCTTCTTACACGTAACGAAGATTTAGGCAACTTAGACAACTTTGAACCACTTGATAAGAAGCGTCGTGAGTTAATCGCAAAAACAGAGGAATTAAAAGCTGAGCGTAACAAAGTATCAGAGCAAATTTCTGTCATGAAGCGCAATAAGGAAGATGCAACAGAAGTCATTGCGCGTATGCGTACAGTTGGTGATGAAATCAAAGCATTAGATGTAGAGCTAAATGCGATTGAAGAAGAATTCAAAGATATGATGATGCGTTTACCAAATATTCCACATGAATCTGTGCCGGTTGGTATGGAAGAGGATGATAATGTTGAGGAATACACTTGGGGTGACGTACCGACATTTGATTTTGAGACAAAAGCGCACTGGGATATCGCAAAGGATTTAGATATCGTAGACTTTGAGCGCGGTGCAAAAGTTACCGGCAGCCGTTTTTTATTCTATAAAGGATTAGGTGCACGTTTAGAGCGTGCGTTAATCAACTTTATGATGGACTTGCATTCTGACAAGCATGGCTACACAGAAATGCTACCACCGCAAATCGTAAACCGCGATTCTTTAACAGGGACTGGTCAATTACCGAAGTTTGAGGAAGATGTATTCAAGCTTGTGCGTGAAGAGGAAGAAATGGATTATTTCTTAATTCCAACAGCGGAAGTACCGGTAACAAACTATTACCGTGATGAAATTTTAGCAGCAGACGTATTACCACAGGCATTCTCTGCATACAGCGCCAACTTCCGTTCAGAAGCAGGCTCTGCAGGTCGTGATACACGTGGCTTAATCCGTCAGCACCAATTCAACAAAGTAGAATTAGTACGCTTCGTGAAACCAGAAGAATCTTATGAGCAATTAGAACTGTTAACAGGTCATGCCGAAAAAGTATTGCAGCTATTAGGCTTACCATACCGTAAATTAAAAATGTGTACAGCAGACTTAGGCTTTACAGCGGCGAAAAAATACGATTTAGAAGTATGGATTCCCGCACAAGATATGTACCGTGAGATTTCTTCTTGTTCAAACTTTGAAGATTTCCAAGCGCGTCGTGCCAACATCCGTTTCCGTCGTGAAGCCGGTGCAAAACCAGAGTACGTGCATACATTAAACGGTTCAGGACTTGCTATTGGTCGTACAGTAGCGGCGATTTTAGAAAACTACCAAACAGCTGATGGATCAGTCGTAATTCCAGAAGCATTACGTCCATATATGGGGGGCGTAGAAGTTATTTCAGCAAAATAATGAACTGTACACCAACTTGTTTTTACAGCAGGTTGGTGTTTTTTCAAATAAAGGAGGATGCTTAAATGGAATTTCTATTATTTGAACATACGTTTCCAGCTAAATATTTAGCAAGCTTTCATGAGGTGCATGAGGCGGTTTTCGCGAGTATCTTTAATGATCAAAAATTAATCGATAAGCCGAATCTGCTTATGATTCTGGCGGTAGAAAAGGAGCGTGTTGTAGGCTTTAAGCTAGGCTATGAACATCCGGATGGTGTATTTTATAGCTGGCTTGGTGGCGTGCATCCTGATTTTCAACAACGGGGTATTGCCGCTAACTGTATGGAAATGCAGCATTCTTGGTGTAAGGAACAGGGTTATCAGCGCGTTCGTACATATGGTCGTAATGAAAAAAGGGCGATGCTGATTGTCAATTTAAAGGCTGGCTTTGAGATTGTCAAAACATTCGTTGATGACAAAGGCCGTCATAAAATAGTCTTTGAAAAGGATTTGTAAGGATAATTAATTTACGCGCCAATTAAAATTTGTTATATTCTAGAAAATTAACGTATTTTCGTATGCATTTTAGTGAGGGGTGTTGAATATGCATTTTCCGAAGCAGGTCGAAATTATCGAAGTAGGTCCACGTGATGGTTTGCAAAACGAAGCAACATTTGTCGCAACAGAGCAAAAAAAACAGTTCATTGAAAAGCTTGCACAAGTTGGATTTAAACGGATAGAAACAGCCTCTTTTGTTCATCCAAAAGCAGTGCCTCAAATGGCAGATGCTGCTGAAATAGCGACATATAGCAAAGAGCTCGGTCTAATATTTTTAGCACTAACTCCAAATATTAAGGCATTAAATCGCGCAATCGAAAAAGGTGTTCCGCAAATTGCCGTTTTTGTTGGGGCAAGTGAAACGTTTAATGAAAAAAACATCAATCGTACAATTGCGCAGTCGCTTGAGGAGTGTGTTGAGCTGTTTCAACTTGCGAAGCAGCACCAATTATTTATTCGCGGCTATGTGTCAATGTGCTTTAGCTGTCCGTATGAGGGGGCTGTATCTTATGAGCAGGTGAAGAGTGTTGTTGGCCATTTTGTCATGCATGGAGTGGATGAAATTTCAATTGGCGATACGAATGGGCAGGCTAACCCGCATATTGTGTATGAGCGATTCACTCAACTAAAGGAGGATTTCCCTAATACAGAATTTGTAGCACATTTCCATGATACAAATGGCTTTGCCTATGCCAATATCATCTCGGCTTTACAAGCGGGGGTAACAAAGTTTGATAGTTCGGTAGCAGGGCTTGGTGGCTGTCCATTTTCACCAGGGGCAACGGGGAATGTTGCGACAGAAAAGGTTGTACAGCTATTTCATGCAATGGGGATTGCAACAGGGATTGATGAGGAGAAGCTAAAGGAAGCCGTACAGTTTGCGAAAACGCTGCGTTAAAAAGCAGTGTTTTTCCGTAAAATAAAGTGACCAAACGACGGTTTGGGAATGTTATACTTCAACTAACGGGGCAGCGCGACAAGTTTTGTTTTAAACACTAATGTGTGAAAAACAAGGGATTTCTTTAGAAATCCTAACTTTATAACCGAGGATAGGAATGACAAAACCATGTATTTTGAAACTATCCCATTAATACTCCTGCATGCGTCATAATGGACAGATTATGGGGTTTGAAGCTCAGGTGAAGTCGGCAGAACAAAGGCTGTAGCCATTCCTCTCGGAAAAGGTATGCCAATGGATATGCCGGATGGCTGAAAAACTAAATATGGTGAGAATCTTCTTGTAGAAAAGAACAGACGAACCTCCGAATGTACGGGTCTAAAGTTAGAGCATAAGGAAACTTGTGTACCATCCAACGATGGGGTGAGCGACGTGAAGTAAAAATTGCTTCTATGAAACACGTTATACCGAACAATGGCGGTATCCAGCTCACAGGCTTACAGGAGGCACCTAAGTTTAGAAAAAAAATAGCTAGGTTATAAGGGACTTGGAAAATAAGGAACGTTGAATCAAGGGCTGTCACCCGAAACGGTTGCTATAAGCCTCATGGCGAAATGCATTTGTCCTTATGAGGGTAGGGGTACGACCAGTGAAACCTCTGTAATGGAGTTGGAGGAACAGCCCCAAGTCTAGCGATAAGTAATAATTATTTTTCAACTGTGCATTGCACCGGTCGGGTAAGAACGTGGGAACATCACTTCAAAGAGGAATGATGCCACAGTGCAAGCTCTACGATATTGGGATTATTACGGAATGACAGACATCTTTACAGACCTACATGAACGAGCTAAAAACAAAGAATCGTTCCATCAGCTATACGACATCATCACGTCGAGGAACAATATTTTATTAGCGTATCGAAAAATCAAGTCAAATAAAGGGTCGAAGACACCAGGGACAGATGGCAAAACTATTGTAGACTTAGAGAAACGATCAGAGAACGAATTAGTAGTAGAAATACAAAGTAAGCTTAAAAATTATCGCCCTAAGAAAGTTAGACGAAAACTAATCGAAAAAGATAATGGTAAGCAGCGCCCATTAGGTATTCCATGCATCCTTGATAGAATCATACAGCAGTGCTTTAAACAAGTGTTAGAGCCGATTGCAGAGGCTCATTTCTTCAATCATAGCTATGGATTTAGACCTTTACGGTCTACTCATCATGCGATGGCAAGAATCCAATTTTTAGTTAATCAATCGAAACTCCATTACGTTGTAGATGTTGATATTAAAGGATTTTTTGATAATATCAATCATACTTTGCTTATTAAACAATTATGGAATATAGGTATTCGGGATAGACAGGTTCTAGCCTGTTTATCCAAAATGTTAAAAGCAGAAGTGGACGGGGAAGGTATCCCAACAAAAGGTTCTCCTCAAGGCGGTTTGCTTTCTCCATTACTGTCTAATATTGTACTTAATGAATTGGACCATTGGGTAGCGAATCAATGGGAACTATTCCCACTCCATAAAAACTTTAAAACTAGAGAAGGTCAACTTCTTGCAAAGAAGCGCACTCACTTAAAAGAAGGCTACATTGTTAGATATGCGGATGACTTTAAAATCATTTGTCGTGATTGGAAAACTGCTGAAAAGTGGTATCATGCTGTTAAACTATTTTTAAAAGACCGTTTAAAACTTGATATTTCACCAGAAAAATCGAAGATTATTAATCTGCGCAAGCATGAGTCTGCTTTTCTTGGCTTCACAATACGTGCAAATCGCAAAGGAAAAAAGCGAATTGCTCATACGTTTGTCAAAGCTGAAAAGATGCAGAAAATTAAGGCGGATGCAAAGAAACGATTAGAAATACTCCGAACATCTCCAACTACTCAAAATGCCATGCGCTTTAATAGTTTTGTCTTAGGGTTACACAATTATTTTAATAGAGCTACTCACGTCAACTTAGCGTTCTCACGACTCGCCTACGAACTAGGTGCATCTATGTACAATCGTCTTAAACCTATCGGTAAATATGAACATCCTAACAACCCGCCACCTGTCTATAAAAAGTTCTATGGCTTGGGCTCTAAAACGTATAAAATCGCAGGGATATACCTCTTCCCTCTTGGAATCATCAAAACTAAAAATGTGATTGCTTTTACTCAAAGTATAACCCCATTTACCGAGGAAGGTCGAGTACAAATATCTACACGGTTGAGTAAAGATATAAGACAGGAAATAGTATTGTTAATGGAATCAAAAATACCGACACAAAGCGTCGAATATATGGATAATCGGATTAGTAGGTACAGTATGAAAAAAGGGAAATGTGAAATAACTGGCATGTTCCTACAAGCACAAGATGTGTATTGTCATCACTACATTCCTAGTCATCTTGGTGGTAGCGACAAATTCAATAATTTACGCATTATCCAAAAAGAAGTACATGAATTAATCCATATGACCGACAAAATTAAGGCGAATACACTCATAAAAACTTTGGGTATCACTGAATCGATGTTAGAAAAAATCAATAAATATCGAGAAAATTGTGAGCTAGAAATAATCAAATAACCCAAATCAATAAGAGTAACTTGAAACTTATAATTAATAATACCATCGCTAGATGGAACGCGGAATGCTGGGAAACTAGCACGTTCCGTGTGGAGTAGGGGAAAAGCTGGAGATAACTTCAAATGCTTACCTATTACTAACAGTTAGTTAAAGATTTCATCATTGCAGGTATTTGAATATTAATGAAGTAATCTTCATTATTTAGATGAACTTCAAAATTATATACTGGTTGATAATAACCTTTTGTATCATAAACATATGAAATATCGACCCCAGTTATATTTAAACTATCACCTTTACTTAAAGCTGGGTAAATTTCAAAATTCCCATTTATTATCTCTTCATATGCTTTTTTAGGGGAAATAATATCGACATTCTTTATAAAATTATTTTCGTTTATTGAGTAAAAGATTGTACTTGGTATCTTCGTTTTAGATGGTGTAATCATGACAAGACCCATCGAAAAATCTTGATTATAATTTTTGATTGATTCAGGTGTTATTACATCCCAACGTAATTCTTTACCCTGAAGAGAATAATTAACATCATCCGGCAACAATTTACTTGTTTTCATCCATTTTTCGAATAATTCTTTTTGTGTTTTCTCAAATGCTGGTGAAATTTCTAGCTCTTCAGAAGCGAAATTTGTAAGCGTCCATGTTCCAGCTGTTAAGACATAATTCAATTGGTATATATTGTATGATTCGTCCTCGAATTTAAAAATTCGATTGCGACTCTCTGTGTATATTTTTCCTTTTTGAGTTAATCCATATTCATTACTCAAAATAGTAGCTATTTTCTTCCCATTCTCTAAATCATTTGCACTTATGTTTTGGTAAATTGCTGCACTTGACGGTTCATCCGAAAAATTTAATTTTGATTCAACTGTTACATGTTCCATATCTTGTCTTTCAGCAGGAAGAATCGGCATGTTCCCAAATTCTTTAATCGAATAGAAAGTAAACGGTATTAATAAAATGATACTAAAAATCGTAGGGAGTGCTATTGCTTTAATCAATGATTTCAATTTTCTTTGTTGAACAAAATCTCTAATACCAATAATTAAATAGAACCCAATAATACCTCCTAATGTGTTATGAAATATATCATCTAATTCAAAAATACCTTTTTGCGTTACAAGTTGAATACATTCAATCAAAAGTGTAACTCCTAATGATACTATTAGTGCTGGGGTAAAACTGTTAAATTTTTTATTGTAAAATGGTAATAAAATTCCTAACGGAACAAACATTATAATATTAAAAATAATTAGTTGAAATTCTGTCAAAGACCAATTATTCCAAGCATTAATATAACCGCTATACAGATTAAGATTGGTCATACTTTCATAATTGGCGCCTCGGCCCAATGTTGTTATACCTAACACAATAGTAAACCAGCAAATCAACAATAAAAGCGTGATAAAAGAATATATTTTTTGTTTGTGTAAATGACCTCTTTTTTTCTGATAAATTAAGAATGAAAAGCCAATTATTCCAAAAATACAACATGCTGTTATAATCCAAGGAAAAAGACCCCTTATTATACTTGTTACGTCCATTGATGCATTCCCCTTATAAGGTGTAAACAAATTATTATATATAACTGTATTTCGCAAGCTAAATTAGGTTCTTACACATAGTCAGTGAATGCTTACATACATCACTACCCGGGTATAGGATCTGAAAAAGACGTGTACCGTATGCTCACATGCTTTTTTATTTCCATTCACGATCCAAATCCGCTTGTTGTCCTAAATGCCAAGAACTCAGCACGCGTCGACATAGTAGCACGAAACGAAAAATTCGCGACTTACCTATTTCAGGAAAAAAAGTCTTTCTGCATCTGCGCTTGCAGAAATGGTTTTGCTTGAATGCTATGTGTAGCACGATTATTTTTACGGAAATAACTGCTGCACCAGCCTATCAGCGTAATAAAAGAAATCGAAAAAAGGTTATAAAGGGAGTTACTCCACTGTTAGAAAAACTGTAGAGCAACTAAAATTAAAAAAGGATACACTGGTTTCTACTACGAAAAAAGTTGGAAATAAAAGAATAATACTTTGTTTTGGCGTTTCTATGAACAGTTAACTGAAAAAGAACATCAAGTTTTACAATCTACTTTAATTGCTTATCAGGGTACACAACCTGTCTATGCATTCGTTCAGCTATTTAGAGCAGCCTTTTCAGAAATCGATCTTCAAACGTTTCTACAACTTACTTAGAGCGTCTTTACCGTGCTTTTCGACATTTACCTGGTGAGAGATGCTTAAATTTAAGTTCTAAACGATACGGTAATCACAATAATCCACGCCAACTTGACCGTTTTTACTATCGGATTTCAGCCAATAACGTCGCACATGCGCTGATGTAATCTCTAGCTTTTCCCTTTCCATTATTCTAATCTACTTTAACCCCTCTACGAATTCATTCAGATTTTCGCTCATTTCCTTATAATGAGTCCAATGTAAATAATGCTGACCTTCTAGAACTACTAATTTATTATTTTTTATATTTTGTAATTGCGTATTATAAAAATCTATTTTTGACTTCCCCTCTACATATTGCTCTTTTGGAGTAAAAATCATCACTGGTAAGTCAGAAGGGAATGTCATATTTGTTGTTAAATCAAAGTTATTCTTTATCTCGTTCGTCTCTTTAACTACAGCTTTATTTATGTATTTCGCAGCAACTATAGATTTTGCCATTTTTAAGTTTACCTCTGTATATGTGCCCTTTTCAGATAATGGCAGAATATTATCTGGCGTTACATATGCCAATAATCGAGCAATACCTATTGGTGCCATATATTCCGTATATTTAGGCATAGTAGGAAAAACGTCATCACCAAAATATTCCGACATCTGTGGTAAGGTTGGATCTATTCCTATGATGGCTTTAACTTCCTCGGAATAGTTATTCGCATAATACAAACTATATATACCGGAAATTGAGTGAGGCATCAATATATATGGACCTTTTATGTTCGACTTTTTTAGTGCAGCCCTTGTTTCCTCTACTATGTTCTCAACTGTTCGTTCTTTGTCTGTTAGATCACTCCAACCATATCCGAAGGGTTCTACGACTACTACTTTATTAGTCTTTGACAATTCATTTATCAATGGCTCAAAATCCAGTGCTGGTGCTGGGGTTGCAAGACCGCTTAATAAAACAATTGTATTGTCTCCTTGGCCCTTTGTATAAATGTGCATATTTTTGCCATTTACTTCGACTAATTCCCCTATTGCTGGATATTTTCTTTGTTCATACACAGCCATTATATTGCTGTAAATGACCCAAATAATAACCACTGCTACTGTAGCTAATAAAATAGTCTTGATAACCTTCCAAAATCTAAACTTCTTTTTAACTTTAATTACTTTCACAACTCCCATTGACATCATTTATTTCCTTGATACAGAGGAAATACTTGCTGTATCAAGGTTTTCTTTTGAGGTGTTTTTGTTCTCCGTTTATAAATTAAGGTACTTACAAAAGTAGTGAATTCACACTCAACTAATCCGTGTACGCAATAGCGCTAATTTCAATTAATTGCTCAGGAGAAGCCAAGTGGTTTACACCGATCAGGCTGCCGGCTGGGCGATGCTGTCCCATATATTCTTTAAAAATTTGGATAGCTGGCCCTGTATCCTCTTGTGCATTCGTTAAATAAATTTCCAAATAGGCAAGGTTCGATCTTGTAATATTAAACCCTTCTAATACACGGTCTAGATTTGCCAGTGTTTGTCGAGTTTGCGCTTCAATATCTCCTTCACCGACAAAGACTCCTTCCGAATCATGAGAAAACTGCCCGGAAATATAGACTGTTCCATCTACGCTGAACCCCTGGGAAATGCCGTGATCCCAAAGATCGTGGTTGACTGTTTTAATTTTTTTCATTTTTACCATTCCTTTACTTGAGAATAGGTTAAATATAAAATAGTCATAAATAAAAAAATAGTACGCACTTTTTTGATAGGTACTATTAGAAAGGATAGTGTAAAAAGATGGGGATGTCTGACTATGTAGAGAAGGGCAACGTTCGAGAGACACCTTTTGGCTATACATTATCAATTATTGGTGGTAAGTGGAAAATGCTAATTATTTATATTTTGGCAGAAAACGAAACAGTCCGCTTTAATGAATTGCAAAGAAAATTGGGGACCATTACCTTCAAAATATTAAGTTCACAGCTTAAAGAGTTGGAAGCAGACGGCATGATTGTACGAAAAGAATATCCGCAAGTCCCACCTAAAGTAGAGTACAGTCTTACACAAAAAGCACAATCCCTATTACCGGCTTTGGAACAGTTATGTGAATGGGGTTTAAAAAATCAAAAAAATTAGTTAAACTTTTTATGCGTTTCATCATATAGATTTTAAAATTGAGAACGAATTTCATTACTAGAAATTCTTTCTCTTATTTACTGTTAAGTATCATGCCAACGATTTTTTATGCAAGGCAAGGAATCCATAAGGTTTGCTGGAGAGTGGAAGACCTATTGAAACTTCATACTTAAAATGGTAAGATGCAATCTTTTACATCAAAGAAAAGAAAGGACATTTTATGAAACAAGTAAATTTACGTAAAATCACAATTGTGCTGTTAACATTATATACAGCTTTGATCCTCTATTTCTTATATCTAGGTTTTAATAGAGGTCTACTGGGGACAGACTCTAGCTTACGATACAATCTAATACCTGAAGGAATCCCATTGCATTATCCAATAGGAAAAGGCTTTCAAATCTGGTTTTTTGAGTACGGGAATTTTTTAGCGTTTATCCCTTTTGGCGTGATTATTCCACTCCTGTTTCGTTGTAGTTTTAAACGCTTTATCGTCGTTTTTATAGTATCAATAACAATTTTTGAAACGATTCAAATGCTTACACATTTAGGAGCTTTTGATATAAATGATATTATTATAAATTCATTGGGTGCTGCAGTAGGGTTTGCAGCACAGCGAATCGTCACTCATAACCGAGATAATCTAAAAGGAGTTATCAAAATCGTATTACTTTCCATGGTGCTTGCCCTTGGAACAATAATAATTGTTGGCGGTATTAATCAATATTTAGAAAAAGGCGAAGGGAAAATTATTGCCCTGAATGACCTGGTACAAGAAGATGAGTCTATCCAATGGGATGAAAACTTGTCCACTTTTACAATTGGCCAAAACGAAGTAGCCCCACAACTAAATTTAATTGATAGAGAGCATACAAAAACCAATGAATTCGTGTATCTATTAGATAGCAAATATAAATATATGACAGGTTATGTTGCAATACCTGACGATGTTTTGAACGCTACAAGCACAAAGAGTATTGAAATAGAGTTCATCAGCGATGGAGAAGTAATTTATTCGGTAGGGTTAACCACTACAAGGGGAAAAAATGGCATAGAGTCGTTTGAAGTCCCTCTTAATGAAGTGAATAATTTAACAATAAAAATAAATAGTGACAGTGCAGATTCAATAACTCATGCCGTAATATGGGACATGACACTTACAGAAGAGAACGTTGGTCAAAAGGTTATTAACAGTATAAAAGAAAAGATAAAATCACTATTCTAAAAAATCTCATCATATAAAAAAATAGACTTGATTCCAGAGAATTAGGAATTGAGCCTTTAATTGTGGCGGTGACCATTTATGTATGAACCGCTGCTAATTTATCTTCTGCGCTCATTTTCCCCATAGAAAAACCGCACCTCCTTGTTAGTATGTCTAACAAATGAGGTGCAGTTCAATGCCACATAGAGAACGTTCAATCCAGCAGTTAAGACTACTACAAAGTGTTAGCTGTTTTTTATTTAATTAGATTCCCTTTGCACCAGAGTTAACACCCACAGCTATCAGACATGTTAACCTCTTGAGAGGAATCTGAAACAGGAAAGTTCATTTCTTTCCACGCTGCAATACCCCCCGTTAGCTCTTTTACCATATATCCACGTTCTAATAAAAACTTTGCTACCTTGGCAGCGGTGTTACACCAGACATCCCAACAGTAAACAATAATTTCCTTGTCTTTTGGTATTTCATTTAAACGAGCTTGCAGTTCTTGTTCGGGTATGACATTAGCATCCTTAATTTTTAAACTTCTTACATGAAGTGGGCCGTTTCTTACATCCAGCAAAAAATATTTATCTGGATCTATTTGTGTCAATCTCAAATAATCCATAGGGCTAATAGTTGCTTCCAAACGGGCATTAAAATAATCAAGTGCATTCATAATTGTGTTACCTCCAGTTTTAAAGTGTAGTCCAAATTTTAATGAGAAAATCCTTTAGCAATTGTCTTTCTTGATTATTTAAAGGGGCTAAAACTTCTAATTCAATATCGTTTAAAAATTCCCAACGCGAATCCAATAAATCCTTTCCTTTTGATGTAATCATAAGGCTGTAGGACCTTCTATCATTAGGATTCCTTGTCCTCTCTACAAAGCCTAAAGTTTCTAAATGATCAATGTGACTTACCATTGTTGTCCGATCAATTTGTAGATTTTCAGAAATATCTTTTTGTGATGAGTAAGGGTTTCCGTTAATAAATAAAAGAACTCCATATTGTCTAGCATTAATGTGATATGGGACAAGCCCCTCGGCGAATTTAGTTTCCATTCGCTGAAGAACCTTTCCGAGTAAAAAACCATAAGATTGATTCCATTTTTCCATTTAAATTATTCACCCCTAAAAATAATCACCTAAATATATAATCAGTTTAACTGATGAATTTTTAAATTTCAAGTTGTTTGTTTTTATATTTAATTTTCAATGAAATAATGTACCTTTTAACTTTATAAAGCATACAAAATAAACTTAACGTTCCCAAATCAAAGCTTGGGAGCATTTCAAACAGCGACAAACACTGATTTAACAGTATTTGTCGCTGTTCTTATTAGAAAAAAACGCGCTGAGACGCTGCGAAAAGTCATTTTAAAGAGGGCTTGCTCGATCCACTTGTTCTGAATGGCGTGTTTGCTTTTGACTTTTCATGAACACAACCTTTTATCCTTGATTTTATAAAAAGTACTATTTATTTCTTTTATATATTGACACTCAATATATAAGGTTGTTATGATATGACCATCGATATATCGACAGTCATTATATGGAGGGTATATGTTTCCTTTATCAGAACCAACGTATTTAATTTTATTAGCTTTATTAAAGGAGCCTATGCATGGCTATGGCATTATTAAAACGGTGTATGACATAAGTGAGCAAGAATATGAAATTGCACCAGGTACGCTATATGGTGTACTTAAAAATTTAGAAAAACAGAAGCTTATAGAAGTAGTAGGCGTAGATTTAGACAATCGAAAGAAGAAAATTTATGCGATTACGGATGTAGGCAAACAAGTTTTACAACAAGAACAGCAGCGTTATGAAAAATTACTGAAGTTTACTTATTATGTAAGAGGAAATGAAAGTGAGGATTTATAATGGTCAAAAAAATCTCAAAGAAATTTGAATCTTTTGAAGCAGAAGAAAAATGGTTAATGGAGTTAGCTCAAGATGGTTGGCGTCTAGTTAGCTATGAAGATAACGATGTGGAGACTAATACATATAAATTCGTAGAAGATGCATCTGCAAGCGAGTTGCACTATCAAATCGACTATCGCATTTTTAACAAGAAGTCGGATTATGAGGAGTACAAAGATTTATTTGAAGAATCAGGCTGGACCATTTTATCAAAAAGTTGGTTCTATAGTAAGCATATTTTCATTTCCACTACAAATAGCAAAATCTTTTCAGATAATATTTCACAAATTGAACGTGATATCAATCGTTATCGTATGGCAAAATTTTATGTAATGTTCTTTATTATCCAATCAATCATTACAGCTGGATTATACTATTACTTTGAGCGTTCATCTTTTATGGGTGCAACAATTTTTGGGATCGGTGCTGCTATTTACAATGTAATTGATGCAAGAAAACGCCGTAAAAAAATCCCTTCTGTGAGTGTGGGGTAAATTCAAACCTTAATACTAAAGAATGCTCTTAAATGAAACTTTGATAACCAACCGCCTCATTACAATAGAATGAGATGGTTGGTTTCAAGAGGTCACAGCATTTAATGGACAAGAAAAAATCGACAAGTAAAACAACGATAGCTTATTATGCTTTTTCAGTTTTATCATTAATTCTATTGTTAATTAACTATTTTTAGGGGTCCCGTCAGAAAAATGCGGATTTACAACGTTAAGGAAAAATGGACACAAAACAAGAGCATGCACAACGTTAACTGTTGGGCTGCTCTTGTTTTAAATAGCGAAAGATTGTAGCACGACTAATCCCTGTCATTTCAACAATTTCACTCACACTATACTGTTCAGATTTATATAAATTGATGGCTTTTTTCAGCTCTCGTTCATTTACTTTCGGACGCCCACCTTGACGCCCTCTTGCTCTAGCACTGATTAGCCCTTCCTTCGTTCGCTGGACAATTAAATCACGTTCAAACTGGCTGAATGCTTGGAAAACCGTCATCATTAATTTTCCTTGTGGTGTTGAAGTATCAAAGTTTTCTTTAATACTCAATAGCTTGATCTCCCGTTCTTCAAAATATGCAACTAATTCAATTAAATCCTTCGTACTTCTACCTAATCGAGAAAAGCTTTCTACAATTACCATGTCCCCAGGTCGCAATTTATCCTTCAGCCGGTTTAACTCCGGACGATCTGTTTTCGTTCCGGATAATTTCTCCGTTAAAATCTCGTGGCAATTGTACTGCCTTAATAAATCTAGCTGTCGATTCAATTCCTGCTGTCGTGTACTCACTCGTGCATAGCCATAAGTATAAGAAGCCATCGTTTTCCCCCTTTGATATACAAATCTATATCACAAAGGGAGCTTTTTGAAACATAGATTTTGAGCAAAGTTTTGAAACAGCATTTGGCAAGTAATACGGGTTAAATGTAACTTTCTTTTTTATTTGGCGTCATTACTTTAGAATTAAATGGCGCTTAGCTCTAAAAATTTTAGTCATACTATTCCAGAAAAGGGCCATATAGTGAAGTAACTCACTTTTAAAATAAATCAATGAACAAATAAACCAAGCTACTCATAAAAAGTTCATTTAAGTAGCTTGGTTAATCGTATAGAAATAGTGTAGACTTTAATTTAAACCTCATTGCTTAGATATTTGCTGATTTGCTGTAGTTTTTCTTCATTGCGACGATAGTATGTCCATTTACCTATTCTTGTGGGGATTAAAATCCCAGCTCTAGCCATAATCGATAAATATTGAGACATTGTTGATTGATTCATGTCAATTTTTTCGGTTATTTGACCCACGCAAACCCCTACTTCAGACGGTTTTGCTTCTGGATATTTAATATTTTCATCTCCAAAATTAGCTTCTGGATCCTTTAGTAATTTTAAAATTCTCAATCTCGTTTCATTTGAAAGTGCTTTAAATATATCCATCATTTCTAAATCGATGTTATCCATAACGTTCCTCCCTTGAATTTAAAATAATTATCTACTACATATTGAAATATTTCAATTTTTTAATCTAAAAACCCCTTTCTATGGTTAAAGCGACTGAACCTAATCATAGAAAGGGGATCTTTTTTATTCTTTAATCTGTAAAATATTATCTAAATTGTCACGAGACATAACTAATGTGCTTAACGGTTTGCCTTCTGTAGGATAACCAATAGCAATTCCCATAAATATAGATTCATCTTCTGGAATATCAAAATGATCACGAATCTCTCCAGGATAACGAATAATTTCGTAAGCAGGAACTGTTCCTAATCCGTGGTGATAAGCAGATAATAAAATACCATAACCGAAAGCTCCAACATCATAAGCTGAGTAATGAGAAGAATCTTTAGGAATTGTAATGTAAATAACTGCTGGGGCATTAAATAAAATAGCATTTTGAGATAGCAAATCTTTAATGCCATTTTCTCCAATAAGACTTTCAGTTTCTTTCATATAATTCTCAACATTATTTTTTGGATGTTCTTGCCAACCAAGAGGTGGTGTAACTTCTGTCCAACTCTTTTCTCTATTTTTAACCTTCTGTTTATGAACCTCACGAATGCTTTCTAAAGTTTTTCCTGTAGCGATGTAAGCTTTCCAAGGTTGACTATTTTCATACGAAGGAGCTCTTTGAGCCTCAAAGATGATTTGTTTTAATAAATCGACATCAATTTCTTTATCCATAAAGTCTCTAACAGAATGACGTCGTAATAAAATATTTGTATTGTCCATTATTAATAACCTCCTAGTATTAACATATTGCAATAATTAAATATGTTATAGTGTTATTATATTGCAATATTGCAATATGTCAATGGATAATACTTAATATTATTTCTAAAGGAATTATACTTAGACAACTATTTAATCATTTTTAATTTGTATCTAATATACATGGCTAATTTAAATAACGTTCCCAAATAAAAGTTTGGGAATAGACAAAAAATCATTAAACATTGATATAACGGCGTTTAATAATTTTTAAATGGAATATTCTTTATACAGCTTTTTATGCAAATTTTTACAAACCTTATAATAACAATGGTTGAGGAGAATTTCGAGCAAAGTAACAGGATTGGCCTTCTGCATAAAATCATGCATAGTTAGGTGCCCCAACTAGTCACGTTTTAACCCTTTAACGAAATAAAGCACAACCCAAATAACAAAAATCACCCCAGCTAAGCTAACTAAATAGCCCGACGCTCCAAATGCATCAAACAGCCATTGCAATGGTGTATTTTCTACAGGCTTATTCAAAAACATAAAGTTCGTATTAAAGGCAGCGTTATAAGCGTAAATGATTGGTACGGTTAATGCTAAAAAAACAACAGCACGCCAGCAATCTTTAAAATCCGTCTGTAATTGGCGCTCTCGCACAAGCACTAACACAAAGACAATAAGTAGTGCATGAAACACAAAGCTATGAATATGCAAAAAGCTACCGACCGCATCTGCTGTCCAGCCAGGGAAAATAAGGGCAATTGCTGCGCCAGGCAATGTTAAGGTAAATAGCAAGGTTGCGGAGGTACGACTTGGAACATAAACATGCCAGCCAATAATCAATATTCCAAGCCCACATAAATGAAGCGGTGGACTCCAATAGGAATATTGATTTGTGCTAACTAAGTATAGTTGTTTAGCGAGCTCTAAAAATAGCAACAGCCAAAAAATCATTTTTTGAAAAAGCTGTTGCTGCTTAGGGGAAATATAATGATAGAAATATAGTGAAATAATAAAAAACAAACAAATACCAATAAGCCATGTGAGATGTACGGAATCGAAAATGGTAAAGCCGTTCATATAAATCACCTACATTTCTTGTTGTTTTCTTAGTAATTTCTCCTGTTTTTTACGTTCGCGTAAGGCGCGGAAAAAGTCGGTTAAAATTTGACCGCATTCATCGGCTAATACGCCCTCTGTTACGTCACATTCGTGGTTAAAGCGCGGGTCATTTAATAATCGATAAAGCGAATCCACACAGCCGGCTTTTATATCGCGTGCACCGTAGACAACCCGTGGAACACGCGATTGTAAAATGGCCCCGGCACACATCGGACAAGGCTCTAATGTGACATATAAAGTCGTATCCTCTAATCGCCAACTCCCTATCTTCCCGCAAGCCTCTTGAATGGCCATGCTTTCGGCGTGCGTTAATGCGTTTTGAGTGGTCTCACGTAAATTATGGGCACGTGCAATAATTTCATCGTTGTATACAAGAACAGCACCAATAGGAACTTCGCCAAGTGCTGCCGCTTTTTTTGCTTCCTCTAATGCTTGTTGCATATAATATTGATCTTTTGTGAGCATGCATGTATCACTCCTTACCAATTAGTGTAGCATGGGTTGAAAGATCTGCGCGACTATCTATAAAAGGAAATTTTCGAACGGCTACGTGCATGCAATCATTTCCTACAATCGGATGGAATTGTTTGTTTTGTTGTCTAAAGAGCGTTGTGTTAAAATGAAACCCATTGACTATAAAAAGAGAAGGAGTACTTCTAATGTCTGTGCCATTTATTACAGTAGAAGGTCCGATAGGTGTCGGGAAGACCTCATTATCTAAGGCCGTATCACAAACGTTTAATTATCATTTATTAAAAGAGATTGTAGATGAAAATCCATTTCTAGGTAAATTCTATGAAAATATTGAAGAGTGGAGCTTCCAAACGGAAATGTTTTTCCTGTGCAATCGTTATAAGCAACTGTCTGATATTCATCGAACTTTAGAAGAGCAGCATCCAGTTGTGGCTGATTATCATATTTTTAAAAATTTGATTTTTGCGAAGCGTACGTTAAAGCCTACCGAGTATGAAAAGTACGAAGCCATTTACAAAATACTAACGGCTGATATGCCAAAGCCGAATATGGTCATTTATTTACATGCCAGCTTAGATACGTTAATGCAGCGAATTGCGATGCGAGGTCGAGAATTCGAAAAAAACATTACACGTGACTATATGGCGCAACTTTCAAGCGATTATCATGAATTTATTGGTCATTTTGAAAAGATGCATCCAGAAATTCCGGTCATCCAGCTCAATGGCGATGCGCTTGATTTTGTAAAAAATGAAGAAGATTTACAGTATGTCCTACAGCTGGTAGGAGAAAAGTTACAACAAAGGAGTTTGCATCAATCATGAATTTACGAGAGAAGTACAATATTCCGGCCAATGCGGTGATTACCATTGCAGGAACAGTTGGTGTTGGAAAGTCGACAATGACAAAGGCACTAGCTGATGCGTTAACATTTCGCACATCTTATGAAAAGGTGGATACAAACCCGTATTTAGATAAATTTTATGACGATTTTGAAAAATGGAGCTTTCATTTGCAAGTGTACTTTTTAGCGGAGCGCTTTAAAGAACAAAAACGTATTTTTGAATACGGTGGGGGCTTTATTCAAGACCGTTCCATTTATGAAGATACGGGCATCTTTGCGAAAATGCATTTCGATAAAGGCACGATGACGCCAATCGATTATGAAACATATACGAATCTATTTGATGCAATGGTGATGATGCCGTACTTCCCGCACCCGGACTTATTGGTGTACTTAGAAGGTCCAATTGATGATGTTATTGGTCGTATTCAAGAGCGTGGCCGTGAAATGGAGCAACAAACCCCCCATACGTATTGGCAAGAAATGCATGGTCGCTATGAGGAGTGGATTAATAACTTCAATGCCTGCCCAGTGCTACGTATCGATATAAACGACTATGATCTAATGAAAAATCCAGCTCAAGTGGAGGATGTGGTCGCGCGCATTGGCCATATGCTTGAGCAAACCACTCATTTACGTAAATAAAACAAGGACGCATCTCTATGAAATGTCTCATAGAAATGCGTCCTTTTCATTTGAGCCAGAGAATGAAAAACACCGGGGCCATGATAAGTAGAAATATGAAAAAACTCCATAAAATTTGCTTGCCAGTCGACATATTTTTAGGCTTTAGGCTAATCGACTCATAGAGTGTGTTAATGGCGCGTTGTTCTTTTTGGTAGAGCATTGTTTGAAAGTCTGTATAGTTTTCGATATAGGATGAGGGATTTTCGAAATGAAAGCGAATTGCACGAATGTCGTCGGTAACATCTTGATCTCGAAGCATGTAGGTGATGGTAGGAGCGATTCCACCAGTTAAGCGTGCCCTAACATCGATATCGAAGGTTTTCATTTTATAAACGGTTTCGCCCGCATCATTGATAGTCTGTTCAATGAGTGGATTATTCATCATAATTCCCCCTTTACTATGTGTTAGGAGTATTCCCCTAATAGGCAAATTTGTAACGGTTCAAAAAAAATATTGCAACGAAAAAGCGATATCACGTATGCTAAAATTGTCTATAAGTTGAGACAGTATAGTCAAAAGGGGATGGAATTATGACAATGACAACGGTAGAACAGCGTTTATTAGCATTACCCACAACAGCCATTTCAGATGCAACAGGGGGACATACAAATGTTGCAGCGAATATTCGCCCGCTAGCAGATCATTTTAAAATTGCGGGTCGGGCATTAACAGTCCGCTTACCAGATGGCGAAAATGGCGCAGTGCTCGAAGCGATTAGCAAGGCAAATATAGGGGATATTTTAGTTATTGATGCAAAGGGTAATACCAATCGCGCAGTAGCAGGTGATTTTGTGATGCAGCTTGCACAAGGGGTAGGTGTGCAAGGTTTTGTTGTCGATGGGGTCATTCGTGATTTAGCGGCAGCGCGTGCCATTGATTTCCCGGTGTTCTCATTAGGTACAACGGTTGCAGCGGGCAATAAAAATGGCGGTGGTGCAGTAGGGGGACCAGTTGCAATTGGTGGTGTAGTTGTACAATCTGGTGACTACGTAATTGGAGATATTGATGGGGTCATTATTGTGCCGCAAGAGGATATTGAACAAATCATTGAAGCAGCAGAAGCAAAGGTACAAAAAGATGAAGCACGCGAGCAAGAGGCATTACATAATGGAGAAGAATCCATTCGTGCGTATTTAGCTAGGGTTGTAAAATAAAAAATGATCCGAGTGCAAAAAATGCATTCGGATCATTTCATGTTTACTTTAAGTTTGCTGCTTGATATTCAGCGAACTGCTGCTCGTCGAAACGTTTTTCCCATTTCGCCATCACAAGCGCTGCTAATGTGTTACCTACTACGTTTACAGCTGTACGTGCCATATCTAAAATACGGTCAATCCCTGCGATGAATGCTAACCCTTCAAGCGGAATACCTACAGAGCCTAATGTTGCAAGTAGTACAACGAATGATACCCCTGGAACACCAGCAATCCCTTTAGATGTTACCATTAATACAAGCATTAATGTAATCTGCTCCATAATCGTAAGGTCAATCCCATACATTTGCGCAATGAAGATCGCCGCGATGGCTTGGTAAAGTGTCGAGCCGTCTAGGTTGAAAGAGTAACCTGTTGGAATAACGAACGATACGATATCCTTTGGTGCACCCATTTTTTCTGTTTTTAACATAATACGAGGTAATACCGTCTCTGATGAAGAAGTAGAGTAGGCTAATAATAGCTCGTCTTTAATCATACGGATTAATTTGAAAATATTAATCCCAAAAATACGTGCCGTAATACCAAGGACAACGATTACGAAGAAAATCATTGTTGCGTATACTAATATCGCTAATTTTCCTAATGGTACAAGGGAAGATAATCCGAATTTGGAAACGGTTACACCAATTAGTGCGAAAACCCCAATTGGCGCAAATTTCATGACTAAGTTGGTAACCCAGAACATGGCATCGGCAGTACCTTGGAAGAATGCGAGTACTGGTTTTCCTCGTTCTCCAATCGCTGCAACACCTAAACCGAAAATAACCGAGAAGAAGATGATGGCAAGCATATCGCCTTCAGCCATTGCGTTTATAATGTTTTTCGGTACGATATCCACGATAATTTGGAAAGTACTTTTATCTTCCTGTGCTTCAGTTGTTTCTACATAAGAAGAGATATCTGTTTGCTGTAGCTCGTTCATATCGATGCCAGCGCCAGGTTGGAAGATATTTGCAGATAATAAACCAACAACAATTGCCACTGTTGTAATAACTTCAAAATAAATGAGTGTTTTACCGCCAAGACGACCTAATTGCTTCATATCGCCCGTTCCAGCAACACCTACGATTAATGTCGAAATAATAATCGGTACAACGATCATCTTAATTAAGTTTAAGAAAATATCGCCAAGTGGTTGTAGGTAAG
Source organism: Solibacillus sp. FSL R7-0668 (assembly GCF_038006205.1). Lineage (NCBI taxonomy): Bacteria > Bacillati > Bacillota > Bacilli > Caryophanales > Caryophanaceae > Solibacillus > Solibacillus sp. FSL R7-0668. Next base: position 50,255 of record NZ_JBBOUU010000001.1, read on the forward strand.
TTTGTACGTTTGTGTTGCCATAGAACACAGCACCTACAATAATACCTAGAACTAAACCGATTAAAATTTGCATAGCTAAACTAATTTTAATCTTTTTCAAAAGTAGTTCCTCCTAGAAAAATGATAGTTAGGACAAGCCTAATATTAAATTTATCGTAGGGTTACAAAATCCGACAGAATCCGACTAATCTACTTTGCTAATAATTTCTGAATACAAGACCTGAATGAATTTTTTTATATTTACCCTTGCTTTACGTTGCCCACTTTTTTCGATTTGTTGCATTAAAAAACGAATATCCGTTAAGTCAAAATAGCGCGGTGTGTAATATTCGAATTCTGCGTTTGTATAGTCAACAATACCAAGATTGGCTAAGTTGATCATGGCGGCTAAAATAGTACGGCGCACGCGTTGTTCAATCGCTTTAATTTCTTTTGCGATATCATCAGGTGTTGTTTTTGTTAGCATTGCTACCCTCTCATATACTTCTTTTAACGGAGGAAGTGGTGCGATTTTATGTTTTTCGATCAGTAGCTGTTCAATAATGTTTATAATATCTTCACTACCGATTTCTGCTACAATGCCCATATCATTTAAAATCGTTTGAATATGTTCACGTGTTGTTTTTTGTGTATGTTTGATCTCAGGTACTTCAAAATTATTGAGTGATTGACGAATGGCTTGCAATGAATTTTTGAGGCGGTATTGCTCAGCTGTACGCTGTAATACCATTTTCACCTCGACTTTGTTAATAGGCTTATGAATAAAAAATTCGATTCCTTTTGCATAGCTCTCGGCAACCATTTCTTTATTGACGACTTGGGACAGCATAATAAAATGCCCTTTAAATCCACCTTGCAGTAAACGTTCGATCGTTTCAATTCCATCTAAGTTTGGCATTAATAAATCGATAAGGACAAATTCCGGCTGCATCAGTAAAACTTGAGGGATGGCTTCTAAACCATCCTTTGCTTCACCAATAACTGTACCGAGCTCACAATCATTAATAATGGCGCTAAGCATAGCGCGGCTCGCACGGTCATCATCCACGATAAAATAGCGCATATTAAAGCTCCTTTCTTAAATTAACTGTAGGAATATTGATGACAAAGCAAGTCGTAGTCTCACTTGCTACGGCAATCGTACCTTGTAGGTTTTCAATAATGGTTTTTGTATGAGATAGGCCAATTCCTGTAGATGCTAGGCCTTGCTCATTAAATTTGGATGTATAGCCAACATCAAAAATAATGGGCAGCAGCGCAGGCTCAATACCGACGCCGTTATCTTCAATAATAAAGGTTGTGATGTCTTCCTGAATTGATACACTAAGTGTAATAAACCCTTGCTTCGAAATGGCTTCGACCGCATTGGCCATGAGATTATTCAATATCGCTAATAGCGCGATATGTTCCTTTGTAATGAAATCATCTGGACAAATGAGTGTAAACGAAATGGTTTTCTTCAAATGCTTGGCATAGTTTTCATTTGCCTCTACGATAAAACTGAGTATATCGGACAAATAAAAATGTGTTTTATATTCGGTATCGGTAATTTTAGCAAGACCTGCATAAATGCGCTCATGATCCTTTTTTACTTCGTGAATTTCCTGTGCGATGGTCAGTGCTTCTTTACTAAGTGTGCTATCGAGCGGCATGAGCTTTTTATATAATTGATAGCTATTAGCAGTTAGCTGCTCGACTTGATTCATCGATTTTTGAATATAAAGTGCCTCTACATAAAGCTCGGAATGAATGGCAATTAATTGCTGTAGCTGCTTTTTTTGTTCGCTTAATGTAATCATGCTATACACGCCGACAACAAAATAACTACGTAATAAGCCGACAACAATAAATAGTAGAAACGAGGAAAAAGCTTCCTGTTCGTTGGCTAGTAGAAAATCAGTCGTAATATGCTCGGCTGTATTTGAAAGGACCTCAAAAGCTGTACCACAAAGGCCAAGTAATAACGGCTGTTTTTTTAATTCATCTAAATGAATAAGCTTAAAGCAAAGCGCGTACGTTAAATAAAAAACGCCAGCTGGCAAATGTTCCAGTAATTGCGCTGTAAAAGAAGCATCATAAAGCAGCATATCTATAATTGAACGCTCCATAATCACAAATATAGAAGTAATAATGCCGGTCCAAACAATCGGTAATGGCCGAATCAGTAAGGCAAAAAAGAAAATAACGGTCCCTAATCCAAAGCGAAAGGGCATATTTTCAAAAGGAATCATTTTAATTTCGCCACCAATAGAAGTGAACAAGGCAACGAGCATGATAAAAAACAATGTTTTAGTTACTTTTGTTCGTGATGGAATTGTTTCCAAACGGAATACCTCCTTTAATAGGAAGACTGAATAATTTATTGTACTAGAAAACAGCGAGTAAATACAAAAAAGTACTATTTCTTTGCACTAGAAATAGTACTTTTTTGTTAGATAACCTCGTAGTTTCTAAATTTGCAGACAAAAAAACCGTTACAGAGTCGTAACGGGTTAGGTTCAAAAGTGGAGGAGGTAGAGGGATTCGAACCCCCGCGCGGTGTTACCCGCCTGTCGGTTTTCAAGACCGATCCCTTCAGCCGAACTTGGGTATACCTCCATAATATAAGCTGTCTTTTCGACAAGATTTAATTTATCACGAATTAAAACGAGCGTCAATAATATTTGTGAAAATAAATTCAAACTTTTCGGTGGTGAATAAAATTTATTAAGTCATTTCATTGCTTTTTAGTGATGTGCTTAGTATACTAATACTTGCCGTGCTAGATGGGGAGGTAGCGGTGCCCTGTAACTTGCAATCCGCTCTAGCAAGATTGAATTCCTTTTCTGAGGCTGTCCGTATTGTTTGGTCTGCCTTTTGCACGTAGTGTTGACGGTTGGGTCCTGCGCAATGGGCACCCATGAACCATGTCAGGTCCGGAAGGAAGCAGCATTAAGTGGTCCCGCTCATGTGCCGCGGGGTAGCCTAACCTGAGCTGTCGACAGGAGTAACGCTTATGTGCGGCAGTCGAAGAAAGGTGCACGGTATTAATTTTACCAATAAACACGCATTCACTTTTAAAAGTGGGTGCGTTTTTTCTTTTTTAGCGAAAGTATAGTGGAGCAAACGTATAAGGATACAAGCGCTCTTTTTTGTCTTTTGTCCGTTAGATTTCAAAGAGTTTCGAATTACTTTATGCTATACTAAATGTATGTATTTTTAACGAAGGGAGAGGGAAAGGTTGACATATCAAGCGTTTTATCGTGTGTATCGTCCACAGTCGTTTCGTGAAATGTCAGGGCAAACACATGTAAAGAGAACCCTTCAAAATGCTCTCCTTGCTAGCAAGACTACGCATGCCTACTTATTCTCTGGCCCACGTGGTACCGGGAAAACAAGTACGGCGAAAATTTTTGCAAAAGCATTAAACTGCGAAAATGCACCTGCCAAAGAACCATGTAATGAATGCGCGACATGTATCAGCATCACAGAGGGCTCCCATACAGATGTTATTGAATTTGACGCGGCATCCAACTCACGTGTAGAAGAAATGCGCGACATTATTGAAAAAGTTCGCTTTGCACCAGCTGATGCGCGCTTTAAAGTGTACATTATCGATGAGGTGCATATGCTGTCTACAAGTGCTTTCAACGCGTTATTAAAGACGTTAGAGGAACCACCTGAGCACGCGGTCTTTATTTTGGCGACGACCGAGCCACATAAGCTACCAGCAACGATTATTTCACGCTGCCAACGCTTTGACTTTAAGAGACTTTCTTCTATAGATATAGTTGAACGTATGAAAGTTGTGTTAGAGGATATCAGTATGGGCTATGACGAACAAGCGTTAAAGGCGATTGCACAGGCTTCAGCAGGGGGAATGCGAGATGCACTAAGCTTGCTGGATCAAGTCGTTTCCTTTAGTAATGAATCCGTGCAACTGGAAGATGTACTTCTTGTTACAGGTTCAGTGAGTCAAGATGCCTTTTATGAAATCGCACAATCACTTCAGCAAAAAGAAGTTGCACAAGTATTAAGTCGTGTGGAACAGCTTATTTCAGATGGTAAGGAACCGTTACGTTTAGCAGAGGACTTTATTACATTTTTCCGTGATTTACTCCTACTCAAGACAGATGGAACGCTAGAGGATTTACTAGAATTTATTTCTCCTGAAGAAAAGTTCGTGCTGTTAGCGCAACAATTTGATGCAGATATGCTTTATGGATTTATTGATATTTTGGCAAAAACGCAACAAGAAATGCGTTTTTCACATCATACGAAAATCTATTTAGAAACAGCTCTATTAAAAATGGCACAGTATAAAGCGGCTGCTCATACACAGGCGGTAGCACTGGACCCAGCATTAGAAGGAAAAGTAGCCTCACTTGAAAATCGTTTAGGACAGCTTTCTCAGCAATTACAAAATGGCGGAAGTCCAGCTACGGCTAAAGTGCAACCTCGTCAGCGCGTACGTCCACAGGGGAATCAGTACAATGCACCAACTGGTCGTATTCAAGAGGTACTCAAAACAGCAACCAAATCGGATTTACAAAAAATAAAATCAACTTGGGCGCTTGGCTTATCAAGCTTACAAAAATCACAGGCAGCGTTACTTGCGGATGCAGAACCTGTAGCGGCAAATGCAAGTGCTTTTGTGGTAAAATTCAAGTATGATATACATTGTCAAATGGTAGCAGACAACAATGCACTTGTGGCGTCATTTACAGGTCGTATCGCTTCAGAAGCGGGTGTACAGTATGAATTACTATGTATTCCAGAACAAGCATGGGGCACATTGCGAGAAAATTTCATTCGCGATAACGGTTTAGATCAAAAAAATCCAGCGCAAAATGACTCAGCAGATGGATTAGTAGAAGAACCAGCCTTTGCCGATGAAGCCGAACTTAATGCAGCACAAGATCCACTCGTTACAGAAGCCGAAAAGCGATTTGGAAAAGACTTTGTTGATGTTGTCGAAGAATAATTTCATAATTTAAGGAGGAATTTTAATATGCGTGGTATGGGTAATATGCAAGGTATGATGAAAAAAATGCAAAAGATGCAAAAAGAGATGGTTGAGGCACAAGAGGCATTAAACGCACAAACATTTGAAGGCGCTGCTGGCGGCGGTATGGTGAAAGTTGTAATGAACGGCCAACGCCAAATGTTAGAAATCAATCTAGATGATTCTGTAGTAGATCCAGAAGATATCGAAATGCTACAAGACTTAATCGTAATCGCTACAAACGAAGCATTGAAAAAAGTTGAAGAAACAACAAACTCAACGATGGGTAAATTCACACAAGGAATGAACCTTCCTTTCTAATTTGAATCGTGTAACAAGTAACGCACATCTCATTATTTTGGGATGTGCCTTTTTAAAGGAGGGAAATAGATGCACTATCCAGAGCCAATATCTAGATTAATTGATAGTTTTATGAAGTTACCAGGAATCGGACCCAAAACAGCAGCCCGTTTAGCCTTTCATGTATTAACGATGAAGGAAGATACAGTCACAACATTTGCCAAAGCTTTAGTGGATGCAAAGCGTAATTTGATGTACTGCTCACAATGCGGTCATATTACTGATATCGATCCATGTCATATTTGTTCTGATAAACAGCGCGATGTTACTACAATTTGTGTTGTACAAGACCCAAAGGACGTTATTGCTATGGAAAAAATGCGCGATTATCAAGGATTGTATCATGTATTACATGGGGCAATTTCACCGATGGATGGCGTAGGTCCTGAAGATATTAATGTGGCCTCTTTATTAGGTCGCTTACATGACGAGCGTGTACAAGAGCTAATATTAGCGACAAACCCAACAATAGAAGGGGAAGCAACGGCTATGTATATTTCACGTCTCGTAAAACCATCAGGCATTCGTACTACACGTATTGCACATGGATTACCGGTAGGCGGAGATTTAGAATATGCAGACGAAGTAACATTATCAAAAGCATTGGAAGGCCGTCGCGAATTATAATCAGGAGGCTACATGGATGTTGTTCTCGCGTAAAGGGAAACTAAAAAAAGAGTTCGATGAAAAACTAGTTTCTTCTATTAAAGAAACAAAAGAAACATTACAAAGCGCAAAAGTATTTGAAGAATTAATGGATGACTATAATTTAGATGTCATTGCTGAACGAAAAAAAGCCGAAAGCATTCATTTTTACTTATATAAAGAAGCGCGTGTACGTCGTGTATTAATTAAATAAAGATTATAGAAATAAGAAACAAGCCGCTCGCATAAGCTACCATTAAAAAAACGAGGATGGTGCTGTGCGTTACATAGTAATCGCGATGTGTTTTGTTTTCTTATTTCTTTTTTTTATGAACAAAGAGTCCCGGGGGAAAGTAATTGAATATTTTGCGTGGTTCTGGTTCAAATTTGCTGCAGTTATTGCTTTATTATTTGTTATTAACTATGTTTTTAGCTTTGTGAAATGGGGGATTCAACTACCGGTCAACCTATTTTCCGTAGTAACAATCACGATTTTAGGACTTCCAGGCATTATTTGTGTAAGTTTTTTAGTGATAATGAAAAAAATTTAATAAAAGGGGTTGCGATACTAAATAAATAGTGGTATATTATTATAAGTCGCAAGGACGACATACAATATCGATTGAATCATTAAAATAAAGTGTTGACATAACACTTTAAAGATGATAAGATATAAAAGTTGTCATAAACGACAATGATATGAACCTTGAAAACTGAACAAGCAACGTTAATGAATACAGCTTCTTAAATGAAGCGAAAATGATTTCTAACTTAATAGTTAGAATCGCTAGCAAAGCAAATGAGCTTTCAAACTACTTTTATGGAGAGTTTGATCCTGGCTCAGGACGAACGCTGGCGGCGTGCCTAATACATGCAAGTCGAGCGAATGAATAGAGAAGCTTGCTTCTCTATGATTTAGCGGCGGACGGGTGAGTAACACGTGGGTAACCTGCCCTATAGACTGGGATAACTTCGGGAAACCGGAGCTAATACCGGATAATACTTTGAACCACATGGTTTAAAGTTGAAAGATGGTTTTGCTATCACTATAGGATGGACCCGCGGCGCATTAGCTAGTTGGTGAGGTAACGGCTCACCAAGGCAACGATGCGTAGCCGACCTGAGAGGGTGATCGGCCACACTGGGACTGAGACACGGCCCAGACTCCTACGGGAGGCAGCAGTAGGGAATCTTCCACAATGGACGAAAGTCTGATGGAGCAACGCCGCGTGAGTGAAGAAGGATTTCGGTTCGTAAAACTCTGTTGCAAGGGAAGAACAAGTAGCGTAGTAACTGGCGCTACCTTGACGGTACCTTGTTAGAAAGCCACGGCTAACTACGTGCCAGCAGCCGCGGTAATACGTAGGTGGCAAGCGTTGTCCGGAATTATTGGGCGTAAAGCGCGCGCAGGTGGTTCCTTAAGTCTGATGTGAAAGCCCCCGGCTCAACCGGGGAGGGTCATTGGAAACTGGGGAACTTGAGTGCAGAAGAGGATAGTGGAATTCCAAGTGTAGCGGTGAAATGCGTAGAGATTTGGAGGAACACCAGTGGCGAAGGCGACTGTCTGGTCTGTAACTGACACTGAGGCGCGAAAGCGTGGGGAGCAAACAGGATTAGATACCCTGGTAGTCCACGCCGTAAACGATGAGTGCTAAGTGTTGGGGGGTTTCCGCCCCTCAGTGCTGCAGCTAACGCATTAAGCACTCCGCCTGGGGAGTACGGTCGCAAGACTGAAACTCAAAGGAATTGACGGGGGCCCGCACAAGCGGTGGAGCATGTGGTTTAATTCGAAGCAACGCGAAGAACCTTACCAGGTCTTGACATCCCATTGACCACTGTAGAGATACAGTTTTCCCTTCGGGGACAACGGTGACAGGTGGTGCATGGTTGTCGTCAGCTCGTGTCGTGAGATGTTGGGTTAAGTCCCGCAACGAGCGCAACCCTTGTTCTTAGTTGCCATCATTTAGTTGGGCACTCTAAGGAGACTGCCGGTGATAAACCGGAGGAAGGTGGGGATGACGTCAAATCATCATGCCCCTTATGACCTGGGCTACACACGTGCTACAATGGACGGTACAAACGGTTGCCAACCCGCGAGGGGGAGCTAATCCGATAAAACCGTTCTCAGTTCGGATTGTAGGCTGCAACTCGCCTACATGAAGCCGGAATCGCTAGTAATCGCGGATCAGCATGCCGCGGTGAATACGTTCCCGGGCCTTGTACACACCGCCCGTCACACCACGAGAGTTTGTAACACCCGAAGTCGGTGAGGTAACCTTTTGGAGCCAGCCGCCGAAGGTGGGATAGATGATTGGGGTGAAGTCGTAACAAGGTAGCCGTATCGGAAGGTGCGGCTGGATCACCTCCTTTCTAAGGATATATTCGGAAACCTTCTCTTGGAGAAGGGGCTCATTAACGTTTGCTGTTCAGTTTTGAAGGTTCATTCTTAGTTGAATGAAATACTTCAAAACTTCGTTCTTTGAAAACTGGATAAAACGACATTGATAAGTAATAAACAAACATAGATCAAGAAATTGATCGTGCAATATCCTTAAAATCTTACTTTTTAAGTAAGTTTAACTTTTGGTTAAGTTAATAAGGGCGCACGGTGGATGCCTTGGCACTAGGAGTCGATGAAGGACGGCACTAACACCGATATGCCTCGGGGAGCTGTAAGTAAGCTTTGATCCGGGGATTTCCGAATGGGGGAACCCACTATCTTTAATCGGATAGTATCTACACGTGAATACATAGCGTGATGAGGACAGACGCAGGGAACTGAAACATCTAAGTACCTGCAGGAACAGAAAGAAAATTCGATTCCCTGAGTAGCGGCGAGCGAAACGGGAAGAGCCCAAACCAAAGAGCTTGCTCTTTGGGGTTGTAGGACACTCTATACGGAGTTACAAAAGAATGATTTAGGCGAAGCGACTTGGAAAGGTCCGCAAGAGAAGGTAACAGCCCTGTAGCCAAAAAGTCATTCCCTCCAGAGTGGATCCTGAGTACGGCGGAACACGTGAAATTCCGTCGGAATCCGGGAGGACCATCTCCCAAGGCTAAATACTACCTAGTGACCGATAGTGAACCAGTACCGTGAGGGAAAGGTGAAAAGCACCCCGGAAGGGGAGTGAAATAGAACCTGAAACCGTGTGCCTACAAGTAGTTAGAGCCCGTTAATGGGTGATAGCGTGCCTTTTGTAGAATGAACCGGCGAGTTACGATTACGTGCGAGGTTAAGTTGAGAAGACGGAGCCGCAGCGAAAGCGAGTCTGAATAGGGCGAATTAGTATGTAGTCGTAGACCCGAAACCAGGTGATCTACCCATGTCCAGGATGAAGGTGAGGTAACACTTACTGGAGGTCCGAACCCACGTACGTTGAAAAGTGCGGGGATGAGGTGTGGGTAGCGGAGAAATTCCAATCGAACTTGGAGATAGCTGGTTCTCTCCGAAATAGCTTTAGGGCTAGCCTCGTGATGAAGAATACCGGAGGTAGAGCACTGTTTGGACTAGGGGGGCATCTCGCTTTACCGAATTCAGACAAACTCCGAATGCCGGATATTTATACACGGGAGTCAGACTGCGAGTGATAAGATCCGTAGTCAAGAGGGAAACAGCCCAGACCACCAGCTAAGGTCCCAAAGTAATCGTTAAGTGGAAAAGGATGTGGCGTTGCTTAGACAACCAGGATGTTGGCTTAGAAGCAGCCATCATTTAAAGAGTGCGTAATAGCTCACTGGTCGAGTGACGCTGCGCCGAAAATGTATCGGGGCTAAACGATTCACCGAAGCTGTGGATGCATACCGTTGGTATGCGTGGTAGGAGAGCGTTCTAAGGGCGTTGAAGTCAGACCGGAAGGACTGGTGGAGCGCTTAGAAGTGAGAATGCCGGTATGAGTAGCGAAACATGGGTGAGAATCCCATGCACCGTATGACTAAGGTTTCCTGAGGAAGGCTCGTCCGCTCAGGGTTAGTCGGGACCTAAGCCGAGGCCGATAGGCGTAGGCGATGGACAACAGGTTGATATTCCTGTACTACCTCCCCACCGTTTGAGAAATGGGGGGACGCAGTAGGGTAGGGTAAGCAGAGCGTTGGTTGTCTCTGTTCAAGCAGTAAGGTGTGTGCGTAGGCAAATCCGCGTACTGTAACATTGAGCTGTGATGACGACTCCGTATGGAGGAAGTTCCTGATCTCACACTGCCAAGAAAAGCCTCTATCGAGGTGGGAGGTACCCGTACCGCAAACCGACACAGGTAGTCGAGGAGAGAATCCTAAGGTGTGCGAGAGAACTCTCGTTAAGGAACTCGGCAAAATGACCCCGTAACTTCGGGAGAAGGGGTGCTCTTGAGCGTGCAAGCGCACGAGAGCCGCAGTGAATAGGCCCAGGCGACTGTTTAGCAAAAACACAGGTCTCTGCAAAACCGTAAGGTGACGTATAGGGGCTGACGCCTGCCCGGTGCTGGAAGGTTAAGAGGAGTGGTTAGCGCAAGCGAAGCTGCGAATTGAAGCCCCAGTAAACGGCGGCCGTAACTATAACGGTCCTAAGGTAGCGAAATTCCTTGTCGGGTAAGTTCCGACCCGCACGAAAGGCGTAACGATCTGGGCACTGTCTCAACGAGAGACTCGGTGAAATTATAGTACCTGTGAAGATGCAGGTTACCCGCGACAGGACGGAAAGACCCCGTGGAGCTTTACTGTAGCTTGATATTGAATTTTGGTACAACTTGTACAGGATAGGTAGGAGCCAGAGATCTCGGAGCGCCAGCTTCGAAGGAGGCGTCGGTGGGATACTACCCTGGTTGTATTGAACTTCTAACCCATGCCCCTTAGCGGGGTAGGAGACAGTGTCAGGCGGACAGTTTGACTGGGGCGGTCGCCTCCTAAAAGGTAACGGAGGCGCCCAAAGGTTCCCTCAGAATGGTTGGAAATCATTCGCAGAGTGTAAAGGCATAAGGGAGCTTGACTGCGAGACCTACAAGTCGAGCAGGGTCGAAAGACGGGCTTAGTGATCCGGTGGTTCCGCATGGAAGGGCCATCGCTCAACGGATAAAAGCTACCCCGGGGATAACAGGCTTATCTCCCCCAAGAGTCCACATCGACGGGGAGGTTTGGCACCTCGATGTCGGCTCATCGCATCCTGGGGCTGTAGTCGGTCCCAAGGGTTGGGCTGTTCGCCCATTAAAGCGGTACGCGAGCTGGGTTCAGAACGTCGTGAGACAGTTCGGTCCCTATCCGTCGTGGGCGTAGGAAATTTGAGAGGAGCTGTCCTTAGTACGAGAGGACCGGGATGGACACACCGCTGGTGTACCAGTTGTCTTGCCAAAGGCATCGCTGGGTAGCTATGTGTGGACGGGATAAGTGCTGAAAGCATCTAAGCATGAAGCCCCCCTCAAGATGAGATTTCCCATTACGCAAGTAAGTAAGACCCCTGAAAGACGATCAGGTAGATAGGTTCGAGGTGGAAGTGTGGCGACACATGTAGCTGACGAATACTAATCGGTCGAGGACTTAACCACATGTTTACGAACATCAATGAAACGTTTATCCAGTTTTGAAAGAATGAATCTTTCAACTTAATCTAGTGATGATGGCAAAGAGGTCACACCCGTTCCCATACCGAACACGGAAGTTAAGCTCTTTAGCGCCGATGGTAGTTGGGGGTTTCCCCCTGTGAGAGTAGGACATCGCTAGGTCATTGGAAAGCCACTGAGCAATCAGTGGTTTTTTTGTGCATAAAAAAAGGAAATATGAATTATATGACTTTGCACTGATCGAATGGCGAGATTGATCACGTCTTAGGGATGATAGTTGTAATGCAATCAGAGCTGACTGAAGGCAAAAGCTTTTCTACTCGAAATGATATGCACAAATTCTGATCAGGTGACCTCACTTATGGCTTTGGCTAATTGGAGATTTCTTTATATCTTATGGGTATACTAATTTTTAATTCCGATGATGCCATGATTTTAAATAATTTAAGTAGAGATTTTTGTAAGTAATCTTGACGTTGCAAATCGCTTCGTCAATTTTTTCGATTTTCTTTCATTGTTTTTGATAGCTTATCACTTGCTCTAATGGAAAATTTTGTGTTTGATTGCTCTTTCATTTTAAAGGTTATAATAAGTTGTTCTTCTACTAATTTTGCCTGCAGTTTCTTTAGATTTTGCAAATTTCATGGGACCTAGTTTTAGGAGTTGGATGCGGCTGACGATTCCTTTATTATCTGTTTAAAACTGAAGGCAGTAATAGAAAGTATTAATTTAAATAGCTCGTTCCTAATATAAATCCCCTTCCAGGAGTGTATTTATTATACTTAAGGAAGTCGATTCTCTATATGATTCAATCATAGCAAGGGCGCTTAATAAACCATATTTCTCTACCACTTATATGTGTAAGTCATAGAAAAACAGTTGGAAATCAAGTATGGTAAGCATAATAATATAAGAAAGCGAGGTAATATTGTATGGAGAAAATTAGAATTGAAAATGTCCTTTCTGAACAGGTGAAAAAAGTTGGGAAAGCATATTCACGTGAAAAAATGGATATGTTGACGATTCAGCTACAAACGGGTCAGCAAGTACCTGCACATAATGCAAAAGAAACGGTTGTTGTGATTGTGCGTTCAGGAGAAGTGAAGTTTGATATTGAGGGCAAGGAACAGTTGCTAACAGCAGAGGATGTATTAATTATAGAACCACTTGAAATGCATAGCCTACAAGCTGTGACGAATGTTGATTTAATCGTTATGAAGTTCGCCATATAATTAAAAGGGCGTGTCTAGGGTGAATGTAGACACGGCTCTTGATGCTTTCCGTTTCACAGAATGTATATACCATCATAAATCCCACAAGCTTCTGATGAGGTGAACAGATAAAATTTATTTGTTTACTGCCATCAGAAGCTTTTTAATGGGTAAAAAACAATTTGCTGAGAGCATTGAAATAACTCTCGTAAAGCCCTTTTCAATTTTTCTATTAATTCACCGTTTCAACATAGTCGGATGTCCTATGCCATCTTATAATAGAAGTACAATCACAAATGAGGTGAACAAAATGAAAAACGAGCGACCAATCGTTCAAGCATTAAAAACATTTATCGCAAATGAACCATTATCACTTCATGTGCCAGGTCATAAAAATGGTTTGCTTTCACAATTACCAAACGAGATAAAACGAGCTTTGACATATGATGTAACGGAACTAACAGGATTAGACGATTTTCATCATCCTGAAGAAGCTATTTTACAGGCAGAACAATTACTGGCACAAACATATGGTGCGAATCGTAGCTTCTTTTTAGTAAATGGGTCAACGGTAGGGAATTTGGCGATGATTTATGCAATATGTAAGCAAGGGGACACAGTACTTGTTCAGCGGAATGCGCATAAGTCAATTTTTCATGCGTTACAGCTAGTGGGTGTGAAACCAATTTATCTGGCGCCAAAGTGGGATGAAAACAGTGAGACGGCAGGTTGTGTTGAACGAGTTACGTTAACGGATGCCATCGAGCGTTACCCCTATGCGAAGGCAGCCATCTTTACATATCCAACGTATTATGGTGTGACTGCTCGTGATTTCAAACAGCAAATCGAAGCTTGTCATGCAGCGAGAATTCCGGTGTTAGTTGATGAAGCACATGGTGCACATTTCACCGTTACAGAAAAGCTTCCAACTTCGGCATTAGATTTAGGAGCAGATGTCGTTGTACAATCTGCGCATAAAACATTGCCTGCTATGACGATGGCATCATTTTTGCATGTGAAATCACAGCTTGTGAGTGAAGAAAAGGTGAATCATTATTTGCGTATGCTACAATCAAGTAGTCCGTCGTATTTGTTGCTTGCGTCATTAGATGATGCACGTAGCTATGTGGCACATTATACGGAAAGTGACTTTGATTATTTGATGGATAAGCGTCAGCAATTTATCGAATCATTAACGACATCTACACAATTACAGGTGATAGAGGTAGATGATGCGTTGAAATTATTAGTACGGGCCCCGGGATATACAGGCTTTGAATTGAAAGAGGCACTAGAAAAGGTGCGTGTCTATGTAGAGTTGGCAGATGCTACGCAGGTTTTGCTCATCTTACCGTTATTAAAGCATGGGGATAGTTATCCATTTGCCGATTTACGCATTCGTATGAAAGAGGCGCTTATTTACTTGAAGGACCAGCCATATAAAGAGCAAGTAGTGCAATATGCGAATTTCGACATGGTGGCCATTACGAGCCCAGAATATACATTTGAGGAAATTGAACAGGCTCAAAAAGAGTGGGTACCTTATATGCGCGCTATTGGACGTATTGCAGCAGCAACGATTATCCCCTATCCACCAGGCATTCCGCTATTTGTACCGGGAGAAAAAATAACCGTTGCAAAATTGAGTCAGCTAGAAGAATTATTAGCAATCGGAGCGACATTCCAAGGGGAGCATCGATTACTAGAAAAGCTGATATTTGTCATAAAATAAGTGCTAGGAGAATACTATATATGCAAAGAAGTTTATTTATTACGTTTGAGGGCGGCGAGGGAGCCGGAAAAACGAGTGTATTAAAGGCGATTGGTGAACGTTTAAACAACCGCACAGATATTTTATTTACGCGTGAACCTGGAGGCATTGAAATCGCTGAGAAAATTCGGTCCGTTATTTTAGATCCAGCGCATACAGCAATGCATGAAAGGACAGAGGCGCTACTTTATGCGGCAGCACGTTCGCAGCATTTTTATCAAAAGGTAATTCCCGCGTTAGAAAGCGGTCAGCATGTATTATGTGACCGCTTTATTGATTCGTCTTTAGCATATCAAGGTTATGCACGTGGTATTGGGATTGAGGATGTATTGGCAATCAATGAATTTGCAATAGGTAAGCGCATGCCAGATATGACAATTTTCTTTGATATTGCACCAGAAAAAGGCCTGGCGCGTATTCAAGCGACACGTACAGATGAAATAAACCGGCTAGATGCGGAAGGGTTAGCATTCCATCACAAAGTGTACGAAGGATATGAAATTGTCATGGCACGTTATCCGGAACGTTTCAAAGTGATCAATGCGGATCAGCCACTAGAGCAAGTGATTGAAGAGGTATGGATGATTTTAAATCCAATATTAGGGTAAAAGTAAATGAAGTGTAGCTTTTATTTATGATATAATAGAGGCACCAATTCAATGAAGGGGTGAGTACGGATGAAATTAGTAGTAGCTGTAGTGCAAGACCAAGATAGCAACCGTCTATCAAATGCATTAACAAAAAATAATTATCGTGCGACGAAATTAGCGAGTACAGGTGGTTTTTTACGATCTGGAAATACGACATTTTTAATTGGTACGGATGATACTTTAATCCCGAAATTATTAGAGATTATTCGTGAAAACTGTCGATCACGCGAGCAAATGGTTGCTCCTGTGTCGCCAATGGGAGGAAACGCCGATTCCTACATCCCGTACCCTGTTGAAGTTGAAGTTGGGGGAGCAATTGTCTTTGTTTTACCAATCGAGCAGTTCCATCATTTTTAATTTCTTATTAAAAGAAATTAAGTCTCTGGCAAATGTCAAATGAAATGAGACACAACGATGCCGAGGCCTATTTGATTTTTGGAGGCGTTAGGTAAATGAAAATAAATCAAGATCTCCGGATGAATTTAAACCCGAATCAAAATATACGTCAAAATAATCAAACGAATAATCGCTTCGGTGAAATGGTCGTAAAACAAGGTTCGAAAATGCAAACGGAGCAATTAACGAGACTATTAGGTGATATTTCAGCAGCTGGTGATCGTGTCGCTCGCTCTCGTAATTTACGCGAATTAGCGCGCTTTAAAATGCTCGTGAAGCGCTTTTTACAAGAGGCGGTTGATTATGGTCTAGAAATGAAGCAATCCCATACATGGAATCGTTTCGGTGAAGGACGTCGCCTAAAAATTGTCGAAACAGTCGATGAGCATTTAGTCGAGCTAGCTGAGGATATTTTAAATGAAGAAAAAGAGTCGATTGAATTATTAGCCAAAATTGGCGAGATTAAAGGACTTTTAATTAATCTGTATATGTAAAATGCGCCCGTGTCTTTGTTGTGCACTAGACACGGGCTTTTTTCTAGCAGAACCTATAGATTTGAATGGTACGGTACATACGACCTTATAGGGATAAATTTTAGCAACAAACGAAAAAGGTGAAGGAAATGACACGAACAATAGAACAGCTAACGAAGCTTCAGCCTGTAGTTATGAAGCAGCTACAAACGATTGTCGAAAAAAATCGATTAGCGCATGCTTATATTTTTGAAGGCGAAAAAGGTACGGGCAAACGCGATGTTGTCTCGTTTTTTATGAAACTTCTCCTTTGTGGAAATTTGTCAAATAATGTTCCATGTGAAACATGTCGAAATTGCCGAAGAATTGATTCGGGTAATCACCCAAATATTAAGCAAGTCGAGCCGGACGGGCAGTTTATTAAAATTGATCAAGTGCGGGATCTCCTTGCTGAAATGAAAATGACAGGTGTTGAAGAAGGTAAGAAAATTTATGTGCTACATCATGCCGATAAATTAAATGTTGCCTCAGCGAATATGCTATTAAAGTTTTTAGAGGAGCCAGATGGACAAGTTGTGGCGATTCTATTAACCGAGCAAATTCAAGCGATAATCCCAACAATTCGCTCGCGTTGTCAGCATATAAAATTTGCGAGGGCACCGCGAGAAACATTGGTTGAAAGCCTAGAAAGTCAAGGCGTAACCGCTTCGATGGCAGCGACATTAAGCATGGTAACAAATGATCTAGATACAGCATTTGAGCTCTCTAAAGATGAGCAGTTTTTACTTGCACGAAAAACAGTGTTAAAATTAGTAGAGATCGTTCATCAAAATGTTCATGAAGCTTTACTATTCGTACATGACGAATGGTTGCCTCTTTTCAAAGAGAAAGAGGCAATGGAACAGGCACTCGATTTGTTATTGTTTGCGTATCGTGATATGGTAGCGATTAAAGCAAATCAAAACTCGACGTGCACATATCCTGATATGTATCAACGCTTTAATGACATCACATTGACATTAACGTATGATAAATTATCACGCCAATTGCAGTCTGTATTACAAGCGCGTGCGAATTTAAATCGTAATATGAATCGTACGTTGTTGATGGAACAGCTAATGCTGAATCTTCAGGAGGGGTACACATTTGTATAATGTAGTCGGAGTTCGCTTTAAAAAAGCGGGTAAAATATATTATTTTGATCCAGCAGCTTATATTTTAGAGGTTGGAGAATATGTCATCGTAGAAACTGCACGCGGTATTGAATATGGCAAGGTAGTTGTGCCAATGCGTCAAGTCGGAGAAAATGACGTTGTTTTACCATTAAAGCAAGTTGTTCGCCCTGCCGATGAGCGCGATCGTTTTCAAGTAGAAGAAAACGCAATTGAGTCCAAGCGCGCGTTTGACTTAGCGAGTACGAAAATTATTGAACACTCGCTTGAAATGAAGCTTGTTGACGTAGAATATACATTTGATCGTAATAAAATTATTTTCTATTTTACAGCAGAGGGACGTGTCGATTTTCGCGAGCTTGTCAAAGATTTAGCAAGTGTTTTCCGCACACGTATCGAACTGCGTCAAATTGGTGTACGTGATGAGGCCAAATTACTTGGTGGTATTGGACCTTGTGGAAGAATGCTATGCTGTTCGACATTTTTAGGGGATTTCGATCCGGTGTCGATTAAAATGGCTAAGGACCAAAATTTATCACTAAACCCAACGAAAATTTCCGGGCTTTGCGGTCGCTTAATGTGCTGCTTAAAGTATGAAAATGACGATTACGAAATCGCCAAAGAAGGTATGCCAGATATCGGTGAAATAACAATGACTCCAGAAGGTGAAGGAAAAGTTGTTGGTTTAAATGTATTAGAACGATTAATTCAAGTATATTTAACGAAGCATGAGCGTATGGTTGAATATACACTTGAAGAGTTATTGCAAGGTGAGAAAAATCTTATATAGATAGAAATTAATGGGGTGGCTTGCGTGAAGGACCGTAATTTTTTAGATACTGTTATGGAGTTCGAACAACAGCTTGAATCAATGCAGCAGCAATTTAATGCGTTAAAGCAATTTGTTGCGCATATGATGGAGGAGCATCAGACGCTTCAAACGGAAAACCTTCACCTACGTACGCGTTTAGAGGAGCTATTAGCCAAAGAGGTAAGTGCAAATCCACAAAAAACGGAACTGAAAAAAGAGTCCGTGGATATTGGAGAGGGCTACGACAATTTAGCAAGGCTTTATAACGAAGGCTTCCACGTCTGTCATGTGCATTTCGGGGGCTCACGTAAAGGTGAAGATTGTTTGTTCTGTCTATCATTTTTAAATAAACAAAATGGTTAACGAAGGGGGTGTCCGAGAAATATTTCTGGGACACCTCCTTGTTAATGGAAGATGTATTTATGGAGGATATAATAGTGGAAAAATGGTTAAAAGAGGATGAGCGCTTAGACTATTTACTTGCAGAAAACTTGCGGATTATTCAAAGTCCATCTGTTTTTTCTTTTTCATTAGATGCGGTATTATTGGCGCGTTTCGTGCAAATTCCAAAAAATAAAGGGCATATTGTTGATCTCTGTTCCGGCAATGGGGTAATTCCATTATTTTTAAGTGCCAGAACGAAGGCAAAAATTACCGGGGTTGAATTGCAGCCGCGGCTACATGATATGGCGACGCGCAGTATTGCCTACAATCAACTAGAACACCAAATTGAGATGCAGCTCGGTGATGTGAACGACGCTCCGAAAACATTAGGCATTGAAAAATATGACGTGGTGACTTGTAACCCACCGTACTTTTTAGCACATGAACTAAGTGAAAAAAATACGAGTGAGCATTATGCGATTGCGCGACACGAAATTCATTTAACATTAGAGCAGGCAGTAGAAGCCTCCAGTCGCTTATTAAAGCAAGGCGGGAAGGTGGCATTTGTACATCGACCAGGACGTTTAATAGATATCATAATGGCCATGCGTGCCAATCGATTAGAACCAAAACGTATTCAATTTGTCTATCCGAAGCGTGGTAAGGAAGCGAATACACTGTTGATTGAGGCAATGAAAGATGGTAAGCCCGATTTGAAAGTGTTACCTCCGCTTTATGTATATGAAGACAATAATGAATACACGCCAGAAGTGAGGGCGTTATTATATGGCGACGAAAACTGAGCATTATTTTTATGTGCTGGAATGTAGGGATGCCTCGCTGTATGCGGGGTATACGAATAATTTAGAAAAGCGAATAACCGCGCATAATGCAGGCAAGGGTGCGAAATATACACGTGCACGTGGCCCGGTAAAATGTGTGTACTATGAAACATTTGATACGAAACAGCAAGCAATGTCAGCAGAATATGCCTTTAAACAATTAACACGGGCAAAAAAGCTCGAATATATGAGGAGGGTGCATGATGAAATCGCAGAAAAGTAGCCAGCATGAACAGGGTAGTTGCTTATATTTAGTGGCAACGCCGATTGGCAATTTAGAAGATATGACAATGCGTGCACTACGTATTTTAAAAGAAGTGGATATCATTGCAGCAGAGGATACACGTAATACGAGAAAACTTTGTAACTATTTTGATATTCAAACGCCGCTAATAAGTTATCATGAGCATAACTTAGAAGTAGGTGGCGAAAAATTATTAGCACTTTTGCGTGAAGGGAAATCGGTCGCGCTTGTTAGTGATGCAGGATTGCCTTGTATATCAGATCCAGGAGCAGATATTGCAGCAAAGGCAATTGCAGAAGATTTTGCTGTTGTCCCCATCCCAGGAGCGAATGCTGCATTAACCGCACTGATTGCATCAGGGATTACACCGCAGCCCTTTTATTTCTTTGGTTTTTTAAATCGTAATAAAAAGGACCGTCGTGAACAGCTTGAAAAATTAAGCAAGCGAGAAGAAACACTTTTATTTTATGAAGCACCGCATCGTTTAAAAGAGACATTAAAGGATTTGCATCTTGTTCTTGGCAATCGTCAAATAACATTAGCGCGGGAATTAACGAAGAAATTTGAAGAATTTTTACGTGGTTCGATCGAAGAAGCCATTGAATGGGCAAGCACCAATGAAATTCGCGGTGAGTTTTGTGTCGTTGTTGAAGGGAATACCTCGGGTGAAATTGAAGAAGAAGACAATTATTGGACAGACCTGACATTAGAGCAACATGTAAACTATATAATAGAAGAAACTCAAGTATCTTCTAAAGAGGCAATTAAAGAAGTCGCGAAATTGCGCGGGCTTTCGAAAAGAGATGTCTATAACGACTACCATCGCGAGTAATAACATCATGGAAAAAAGTACTATTTTTTCAAAACAACTTGCATAAAATAAACACCATGATATGATAGAGATAAATTAAATAGCACTGATAACACTAGGGGCGCCATTTGGCTGAGAAGCACCCTTTGAACCGGATCTAGTTAGGACTAGCGTAGGGAAGTGAGGCATGTTGATAGGATACGTATACATTCCCCACTCACGAAAATGAGTGGGTTTTTTATTTGTCTAAGAAATTGAATAGATTGTTAAACTACTGGGGGCGCCATTGGCTGAGAAGCACCCTTTGAACCGGATCTAGTTAGGACTAGCGTAGGGAAGTAGTTTCGCGTGTATGGATAGATCACATATGCAACGAAACCATTTCCGATTTGAGGAAGTGGTTTTTATTTTGATAATTATTGGTTAAGAATAAGGAGGAACACATCATGCAAGTAAAAACAGAAAAATTTACAGATCGACTTTTTAGAAATGTACAGCCTATTTGGGAGGCGAATCATCAACACCCATTTGTACAGGAGCTTGGAAAGGGGACACTTGATAAGGAGCAATTTATCCAATACATGAAGCAAGATTATGTGTATTTAATGGAGTATGCCAAGCTATTCGCTATTGCCTCTGTGAAATCGACAGATCTTGACATGATGGCGAAATTTGCAGCCATCTTAAATGACACCCTCCATTTTGAAATGGATTTGCATCGCCAATTTGCAGCTGAATTTGGGATTACGGCGCAAGATTTAGAGGCGACTGAGCCAACACCTGCCAACCTAGCCTATACAAATTATATGTTAAATGCTGCACAGAGCGGTAGTTTAGCAGAAGTAGTAGCATGTCTTTTACCTTGTGCATGGGATTATTGGGAAATTGGCAAGCTGTTAAGAGCGCAGTACGGTCATGATTTAGCGAATAACCCTTATGCGAAATGGATTAAAACCTATGATTCAGAGGAATTTGGCAATGGTGCAAAATGGTTAATTGATGTCATGGACGAACTAGCGGATGGCAAGCCTGAACGAGAGCTTGCCCAATTAGAAAAGCATTTCCAAATGACATCGAAGTACGAGTATTTATTTTGGGATATGAACTATCACAAACAGGATTGGCCGATTTAGTTTGGTTGAGTAGGTGATAAAAATGGTAATTAGCATACAGCACGTAACCTATGCTTTTGAGCAGGACGCCCCGCCTGTCTTCACGAATCTGAATTTGGATATCAAGCAGGGAGAATTCGTATCAATCATTGGTAGAAGTGGGACAGGGAAAAGCACTATTTTTAAATTGATGACGGGACTACTGACACCAGATGAGGGGCAAATTCTGATGGATAATCGCCAAATAGCCCCGGGTGATGTTGGGTTTATGCCACAAAAGGATTTGCTCTTACCATGGCGCACCATTTTGGAAAATGTCATGATTGCAGCAGAAATTCAAAACAATGCTATGCTCACAAAAGAACAAGCGATTGTCTGGCTGGAGCGGGTGGGCTTAAAGGATTATGTACATGCCTATCCAAAGGAATTATCAGGTGGCATGAGACAGCGTGCAGCATTTTTAAGAGCGCTTTTAACAGGCAAAGAGGTGCTATTACTGGATGAACCCTTTGGCGCGTTGGATACCTTTACGAAAAAGGAAATGCAAACTTGGCTCTTGTCGATGTGGCAGCAACTAAAGAAAACGGTGCTCTTTATTACCCATGATTTAGAGGAAGCGATTTTATTAAGCGATCGCATTATCATATTGCATCAAGATAAAAGCATAGAGGAAATCACTGTTAATTTGCCAAGACCTCGCATGAATGAAATGAGTTATTCGGAAACGGGGATTGCTCTAAGAAGAATGCTAGAAAGGAAGATTTCTAGTGAAATGGATTAGCAGATGGTTTCAACAGTACGCTTTATTCCTCCTGTTTTTGATGAGTATGCTTGTTATCTTTGAAGTTCTCGTGAGGCAAGGGATGGTTCCGAGCTTTATTATCCCAGCTCCAACAGGGGTTTTGCAGACAATCATCGACAATTGGCACGTCTTATTTTTCGTGCACTTAAAGGCCACGACCATCGAATTTTTCATCGGTTTTGTCATAACGGTTCTACTAGGTGTGTCTCTTGCGATGGCGATGTTTTGTTTTAAGTCGGTCGAAAAAGTGATGTATCCGGCTGTCATCATTTCGCAAATGATTCCAATCATTGCCCTTTCACCGATCTTTGTTCTTTGGTTTGGCTATTCAATTTGGAGTAAGGTAGCTGTAACGGTGCTTATTTCATTTTTCCCGATTGTCGTGAGTACCTATGATGGGTTAAGAGCGTGCGATAAAGATTATATTGAGTTATTTCGCTCGATGGGTGCGACCCGTAAGCAAATTTTTCTAAAGCTACATATTCCGATGGCATTGCCGTCCTTTTTCTCAGGCTTTAAAATGGCGATTGTCTTTGCATTAGTCGGGGCAACGATTGGCGAGTGGCTAGGTGCAAGTGAGGGACTTGGCTATTATAGCCGAAGAATGTCAGGAAATTTGAATGCAGAAGGTGTTTTTGCAGCGATTACATTATTAACGATTTTAGGAATTCTACTATTTGCTTTGGCCACATGGATCGAGCGAATGGTTCTTAGAAAATGGAAATATGATAATTAAAGGAGAAACAGAAAATGAAAAGTTGGAAATGGCTTGTTAGTGTGCTGTTGCTTGCTATGATGTTAGTGGGCTGTAGCAATGATAAAGCAGGATCTGAAAATGAACAATCCGAATTAGAGAAACTATCAATCATGCTAGATTGGTATCCAAACGCGGTACACTCGGCACTTTATGTAGCAAAGGAAAAGGGTTATTTTGAGGAGCAAGGCTTGGATGTGGAAATTCAAATGCCCGCAGATACAAATGATCCATTAAAGCTCGCTGCAACAGGGAAGGTTGATTTGGCTATTAGCTATCAAAGCCAAGTTGTTCAATCAAGAGCAGAGGAAATACCGGTTGTATCAGTTGCAGCGTATGTTCGCCATTCGCTTGACTCCATTATGATGAAAAAAGCAGCGGGTATTGATTCACCGAAGGATTTAGAAGGAAAAAGTGTGGGCTATCCATCTACCGTCATAACAGAAGCCGTAATAAAAACGATGGTAGAGCATGATGGTGGGGATTTTAGCAAAGTGAAAATGACTGATGTCGGATGGGATTTAATTCCTGCAGTGGCGACAGATAAAGTCGATGCCATCGGGGGCGGTTATATTAACCATGAATTAGTGCTACTCGATAAAGAAGGCTACGAAATGGAAGCTTTCCGATTAAATGATTTTGGGGTACCAGATAATTACGAGCTTGTTGTTGTAGCGGGTGAAGAAACCTTTAACGAAAAAAAGGCATCTATCGAGAAGTTTTGGCAGGCGGTGACAAAAGGGCAACAGTTTGTAAAGGAAGATCCAGAAGCGGGCTTACAAATTCTATTGGCCAATGAAAATGCAGATTCTACATTAGATCCAGAAGTAGAAGCAGAAAGTTTAAAAATTCTACTACCATTAATGGAGGATGAGGGTGTGCCATTTGGCTATCAAGAAGTAGCAAGTTGGCAGAGCGTGGCGGATTGGCTACATGAAGCCGGCGTTATTGACGCAAAGGTCGATCCACAACAATTTGTAGAAAATATCGTTTCCAAATAGTGGTGGAAAGGTAGCTTTCATACGGGTAGAGCTAGAAAGTTAACGTATATGGCGATTCTTGTAGTTTTTCTAATGGAAAAAATAGCATAAAATGAAAGGCAATCAAAGGTCTACTAGAGACTTTTGATTGCCTTTTATTAATCAAGAGTGTGTATGATGCAAACTCTTGATTTTTTATTTTGAAAGTCTTAAAAAAAGACAAAATTATTTTTGTAGGTTTGCTTGAATTTCTTTCATTAATGTTTCTGCACCTTCATTAGATAAAATTAATTTACCGCCTACTAAGCGCATATTGTTATCAGAAACTTCACCTGTCACTGCACAAGTCATGTTAGGCATATATTTTTTTAAGATGATTTTGTCATCATCTACATATATTTCCAATGCATCCTTTTCTGCAATTCCTAATGTACGGCGTAATTCGATTGGAATAACGACACGACCTAATTCGTCTACTTTACGTACGATACCTGTTGATTTCATATTGATATTTCCTCCTATATTATAAAAGTTGTTTAAATTCGTCAAAATTCGACATTGATTCCTTGTCTATTTAGAATCATACCAACTAATGCCATAAACGTCAATAAATTAGCATTCACATTTCCTTTGTTTTAGAAAGAAATTTGTTATATTTGTACTTTATGGTGATAAATTTAAAGATTTTTACCATTAATAAATATTCTTAGCTAAAAAGGTTCAGATTATTCCCAAAGTTTTGTAATGATTTTTCGACAAATGTGATTTGCAATAAACTTTCGTTGAAACAAATTTCGTACTTCGTTAGAATAAAGAGGATACTTAGCAAGCAAATGGAGGCTACATTCGTGAGTGAACAACAAACATTCTATATCACTACCCCAATTTATTATCCAAGTGGGAAGTTCCACATTGGTACGGCGTATACAACAGTTGCGTCAGATGCAATCGCTCGTTATAAACGTTTAAAAGGCTTTGACGTGCGTTTCTTAACAGGAATGGACGAGCACGGTCAAAAAATTCAAGAAAAAGCACAAGAAGTCGGCATGGCTCCTCAAGATTATGTGAACGAAATTGCAGAAAATGCCAAAAAATTATGGGCTACTATGGATATTTCCTATAATGATTTTATTCAAACTACCCAAAAGCGCCATATTGATGCAGTAGAAAAAATTTTCCAAAAGTTTTTAGATAATGGCGATATCTATAAGGGGGAGTATGAAGGCCTTTACTGTGTACCTTGTGAATCTTACTATACAGAGACGCAATTAGTTGATGGAAAGTGCCCAGATTGTGGTCGAAAAGTTCAAACAGTAAAAGAAGAATCTTACTTCTTTAATATGAAGAAATACGCCGATCGATTACTAAAATATTATGAAAATAATGTAGAATTTATTGAGCCAGAATCTCGTAAAAATGAGATGATTAATAACTTCATTAAACCAGGCTTAGAAGACTTATCTGTTTCGCGTACATCATTTGATTGGGGCATCAGAGTACCAGGCGATGCCAAGCATGTAATTTACGTATGGGTTGATGCATTATCCAACTATATTACCTCATTAGGGTACGGTTCTGATAATGAAGAGCTATTTAACAAATATTGGCCAGCGGATGTGCATGTAGTGGGTAAAGATATCGTACGTTTCCATACAATTTACTGGCCGATTTTCTTAATGGCATTAGATTTACCATTACCGAAGAAAATTTTTGCACACGGTTTCATTATGATGAAAGATGGTAAAATGTCGAAATCTAAAGGAAACGTTGTATATCCTGAGATGTTAATCGAACGTTACGGCTTAGATGCAACACGTTACTTCTTACTACGTGAATTACCATTTGGTCAAGATGGTGTGTTCTCACCAGAATCATTTGTAGAGCGTACGAATTTCGACTTAGCAAATGACTTAGGTAATCTTTTAAACCGCACTATTTCTATGATGAATAAATATTTTGATGGTGTGATTCCGACTGAAAACTTAGAAGCAACTGAATTTGATGCTGCACTAAAGGCACATGCTGAAAATGTTCGTGTTAAATATGAAGAGAGTATGGAAAAAATGCAGTTTAGTGTTGTGCTATCAGAGCTTTGGTCGCTTGTATCACGTACGAATAAATACATCGACGAAACAGCACCATGGGTATTAGCAAAGGACGAGGCAGATAAATCGAAATTAGCTGCAGTGATGAATTGTTTAGCGGAGAGTCTACGCCATATTGCCGTGATGATTCAACCATTTATGACAAATACACCAAAGCAAATTTTCGAACAATTAGGGTTAGATGAAAAATTATTAGCATGGGACACAATTGAAACATTCGGTAATATTATTCCGCAAAACATAAAAGTGGTAGAAAAAGGAACACCTATTTTCCCACGTTTAGATGTTGAGGTAGAAGTCGAATATATTCGCGAGCAAATGAAGGGCTCGGTAAAAACAGTAGAGGAAGAAGCACCTGCTGTAGAAGCGCCACAAACAGAGGAAATTACAATCGATGATTTCATGAAAGTAGATTTACGTGTGGCAACGGTGTTAGCTTGCGAACCTGTAGCAAAGGCAAAAAAATTATTGAAGTTACAAGTGGACCTTGGATATGAACAGCGCCAAGTTGTTTCAGGCATTGCTGAACATTACAAGCCAGAAGAGTTAATCGGTAAAAAAGTAATTGTTGTGGCAAACTTAAAGCCTGTGAATTTACGTGGCGAGCTTTCACAGGGCATGATTTTAGCAGGATCACATGATGGTGTATTAACATTAGCAACAGTCGATCCAAAACTGGCAAACGGCGCACAAGTGAAATAATTCGAAAAAGTCTGTTGAGCAACGACCAGTTCAACAGACTTTTCGTTATGCGGTTATTACCAGTTAAATACAATATTTTGAAATAGTATTTTGGCGGATAAATAAGGAACTTAAATAAGTAAATATACCTAATTTAATATCACCCCTCTATTTAAATGACAACATAATAGAAATCTGTAATATACACGTAATAATTCTGAAAACTAAGAAATATTAGTAATGAGTACAATACACGATAGGAGAATCGACTATGAGCACATATATTGACACACATGTTCACTTAAATGCAGAGCAGTATGAGGAAGATTTACAGGAAGTCATTGACCGAGCACTTGCGGCAAATTTAGAAAAAATGATTGTAATTGGCTTTGATCAGAAGACAATTGAGCGTGCCATCCAGTTAGCGAATGACTATGACTTTATTTATGCGGTGATTGGCTGGCATCCTGTTGATGCAATTGATTGTACAGAGGAATACTTGCTATGGATTGAGGAGTTGGCAAAGCATCCAAAAGTCGTAGGAATTGGTGAAACAGGGCTAGATTATCATTGGGACAAGTCGCCAAAAGATATACAGCAGTATTGGTTCCGCAAACAAATTCACTTAGCCCAAAAATTAAATTTACCGATTATCATCCATAACCGTGATGCAACAGCGGATGTCGTACGCATTCTAAAAGAAGAAAATGCAGCTTCGGTTGGTGGAATTATGCATTGCTTTGGCGGGAGTGTCGAAACAGCACGCGAATGCATTAATATGAATTTTATGATTAGTCTTGGAGGGCCTGTCACTTTTAAAAATGCGCGTCAGCCAAAAGAGGTTGCGACAGAAATTCCGTTAGAACATTTATTAATTGAGACAGATGCACCGTATTTGGCACCACATCCATATCGAGGGAAACGTAATGAGCCAGCTTATGTTACGTTAGTGGCTGAAGAAATTGCACGATTAAAGGAAATCTCGATAGAAGAAGTGGCGCAAAAAACGACAGAGAATGCTAAACGCTTTTTTAAAATTGAACAATAAAAACAGTTACAATAAACCACTATAATTTAACAGTTTATTGCAACTTCTTTTCCAAATTAATTTAATTCAAAACAACTTTTCTAACGCAATTTTCGTTGGATAGGTTTAAAAAATTTATACGCCTCCAATACTAGTTGTAACAAGATTTTGAGTAAAAAATGCATTTTTGGAGAAAATCATTTCGGTTGACAGTTTGAAATCAAGTCCGTATAATCCAACTTTGTATTAAGGAGGCGTTATTTTCATGTCAAAGCAAACCATGAAAAGCCAGTTCTTAGGATCATTGAGGAGTAAGCAAACAGGTGTAAGGATTTTATCGTTTGTCCTGTTTGTTTCAGTAATTGCATTCGTTCTTTATCACGGAACGAAAAATCCCGTTATGCTAGAAGCGAACGGAGAGACTACCAAGATTTATACACACGCAACTACGGTTGAGGAGTTTTTAGAAACTCAAGATTTAGATATATCACAGTATGATAAAGTCACCCCCTCACTGAGTACCAAGATTGATAGTGGAATGTCAATCGATTGGGAACAGGCAAAAGAAATAGTAATTTCAGTTGATGGAAATCAGTCAAAAGTTTGGACAACTGAAAATGTAGTGAAGAACATTTTGGAAGAAGCAAATATCGAAGTAACAAAGCATGATTTAGTATCACAAAGCTTAGATACAGAAGTAGGAGCAGATAACAAAATCGATATTCAAAAGGCGTTTCAGTTAACGCTTGTCGATGGCTTAGAAAAGAGACAAGTATGGTCCACTTCGACTACGGTCGCTAACTTTTTAAAACAACAAGACATTCAATTAGCAGAATCGGATCGTGTCGATAAAAATTTGGAGGATGTTATCACTCCAAATGATAAAATCGCAGTTGTTCGCGTAGAAAAGGTTACCGATGTAGTGGAAGAATCAGTAGATTTCGCAGTTGAAAAGAAAAACGATTCTTCTTTATTGAAGGGCGATGAAAAAGTCGTTACAGAAGGTAAAAAAGGTAAGGTAGAACGCACATACAATATCGTGAAAGAAAACGGTAATGTTGTGTCGAAAGAAATAGTTGCGGAAAAAATCGTAGAACAGCCAAAGACTAAAGTGGTTGCGGTTGGTACGAAAGTCGTTACAGCAAGCGTATCTCGTTCTGGTGAGCCAGCAACAGGTAAGGAATTTTATGTAGAGGCTACCGCATATACACCCTATTGTGCAGGCTGCTCAGGTATTTCGGCAGCCGGTGTTAACTTGCGCGCAAATCCAGATTTAAAATTAGTTGCAGTGGATCCTCGCGTAATTCCGCTTGGTACGAAGGTTTGGGTTGAAGGCTACGGCTATGCTGTTGCTGGAGATACTGGCGGTGCGATTAAGGGTAATAAAATTGATATTTTAGTACAAACAAAGGCTCAAGCAAATAGCTGGGGTCGTAAAAAGGTACGCATTAAAGTATTAAATTAAGATGTTGTTTTTATAGATCTACCACTTCCAAAATGTATAGTAGCTTTCTCGCTTTTTGACTGATAGCGAGAAAGCTTTTTTCGCTGTTAAGGAAATGATAAATTTTCGCATTGAGGATAGCGTTAATAAAAATTTATCGTACGTCTAGGTTAAAGCGCTTTAGCACTTTTGATCTTCACAATCACGTACGCAAGTAACCAAACGAAATCTATGGTAAAATAGCGAAAGACTAAGTTAGAAAAGAGGAGCATTTCTTGGACATACAAGAGATTATCGTTGTTGAAGGAAAAGACGATACAACAGCAGTAAAGCGCGCAACTGGAGCTGATACAATTGAAACAAATGGTTCAGCCATTTCTGATGAAATACTTCGTCGTATAGCACATGCACAAAAAAAGCGTGGTGTTATTGTATTTACCGATCCAGATTATCCAGGTCGTCGTATTCGAGCTATTATCGAAGAACGCGTACCCGGAGTAAAGCATGCGTTTTTAGCCAAAGCCAAAACAATCGCTAAAAATGGTAAAGGATTAGGCATAGAGCATGCGTGCGACGCGGATATTTGTGAAGCATTACGCAATGTCTATACAATCGCCGATTCACAAATAGAGGAAATAATAACATTAGAAGATTTAATGACAGCCAAATTAATCGGTCATCCGCAATCGAAAATGCGACGCGATCGATTAGGTGAAATTTTAAATATAGGTATGACCAACGGCAAGCAGCTGCACAAAAGATTAATGATGTTCCAAATTACAACTGAGCAGTTTGCCCAAGCGATTCAAGCATTAGACCAGGAGGATAAGCATGTATAAAGACATCGCCACACCGATTCGTACGAAAGAAATTTTAGAAAAGTATGGATTTTCATTCAAAAAGAGTTTAGGTCAAAATTTTTTAATCGACCCAAATATTCTCCGCAATATTGTAAGCCATGCACATTTAACAGAAAATAGTGGTGCCATTGAAGTAGGTCCTGGTATTGGTGCATTAACAGAGCATTTAGCGCGTGAAGCACAGAAGGTTGTATCCTTTGAAATCGACCAACGCTTATTACCCGTATTAGAGGACACATTAAGCCCATATGATAATGTCACAATCGTGCATTCAGATATTTTAAAAGCAGATGTTGTGAAAGTAATCGAACAGGAAATGCCGGGAATCGATGATATTATGGTCGTTGCGAACTTACCGTATTATGTAACAACACCAATCCTAATGAAGTTATTAAATGACCGTCTACCAATCCGTGGATTTGTTGTAATGATGCAAAAGGAAGTGGCTGATCGTATTACGGCACAGCCAGGTACAAAAGCCTATGGTTCATTATCAATCGCCATTCAGTATTATTGCACCGCTGAAATTGCAATGATTGTCCCAAAAACTGTGTTTATGCCGCAGCCCAATGTTGACTCAGCGGTTATTCGTTTAATTAAGCATGATACGCCACCAGTACAAGTCATTGATGAGGATTTCTTGTTTGAAGTATCCCGTGCTTCTTTTGCGCAACGACGTAAAACGATTTTTAATAATTTACAAACAGGTCTTGTAAACGGTAAGCAAAACAAAGAGTGGATTGTCAAAGCATTAGAAGAGGCAGGCATAGATCCAACTCGTCGCGGTGAAACATTATCGATTCAAGAATTTGGTAAATTGGCAGACTGCTTACATCCACACTTTTGTGTTCGACAATAATGTGAAAAACGGACTAAAAAAAGTTAATAAAAATTAAATAAAAAAGTTGACGACTATGTAGCGCGGTGATAAAATAATATACTTTGTTGACAATTTTTTTGGGTTGTGATACACTATTTTACAGTGAGGTGTATGCAAAAATGCCAAAAACGTTAGCAGACATTAAAAAGTCATTAGATGCTCATTTGGGCAAACGTTTGCAATTAAAAGCAAACGGTGGTCGCAAGAAAACAGTTGAATGCGAAGGGATTTTGAGTGATACGTATCATGCCGTTTTCGTTATTGAACTGCACGAAAAGGATAATGCGTGCAAGCGCGTGTCTTACAGCTATACAGATATACTTACCGAAGCAGTAGAGATTACTTTTTTAGATGATGCAGTAGCAGCCATCAAATAGTTTTTCTAGTACTTATTTTTATATGTTGAAAAAAGCGCTCCTTTTTGTGAGTGTTTTTTTATTTTTTGCACATGCTAAAAGCGTCAACGAAAAAGGAGGTTTTTTGCATGGCGAAACAAAAAATCATGTCGAGTCGTCTAAAGGAAGAGATTGCCAAAGAACTTGGATTTTATGACGTAGTAGAACGTGAGGGTTGGGGCGGTATTAAAGCCCGTGATGCAGGAAACATGGTCAAACGTGCAGTTGAAATGGCTCAGGAAAGCTTAGCTAATCAGTCTACACAAAACAACCAAAAATAAGTTGACGCAAATCAGCACCTCCGTAAGTAAAATTTACGGGGTGCTGATTTTGTTTTTTTAAACACGATTATTTTAATCATAATAAAATGACCTTTCACGTAATGTTCACGCATTCGTATGTTAAAATAAAAAATAATAAAATTGATCGCGTAACGAATGCGTGCCTTACAAGTAGGAGGAATTTTTAATGTTTTATGTAAAAGCACCCGCTAAAATTAATTTAACACTCGATGTACTATATAAGCGCCCAGATCATTATCATGAGGTCGAAATGATAATGACAACGGTAGATTTAGCAGATCGTATTGGGCTTGAATCACGAGCAGATGGACTCATTAAAATTGCTTCAACAGATAATTTTGTACCGGATGATCAGCGCAACTTTGCTTATCAAGCTGCAGAGTTGTTAAAAAATACATACGGCATCTCTGAAGGCGTAACAATTACAATTGAAAAGGAAATTCCCATCGCGGCCGGCTTAGCAGGCGGCAGTAGTGATGCTGCAGCGACACTTCGTGGTTTAAATGAGCTTTGGCAATTAAATTTAACACTGGATGAGCTAGCGGTACTTGGTGCGAAAATTGGTTCGGATGTTTCGTTCTGTGTCTATGGTGGCACAGCCTTAGCAACAGGTCGTGGAGAAATAATTGAAGAACTCCCAGCACCACCAACGAGCTGGGTTGTATTAGCAAAGCCAAAAATTGGTGTTTCAACCGCTGATGTCTATGGCGGCTTGAAAATTGAGGGTCTAAAGCATCCAAATACAAAGCAAATGATTACAGCTATTGAAAATAATGATTATGACTTAATGTGCAAGTCTGTAGGCAATGTTTTGGAAACCGTAACATTTAAGCTACATCCAGAGGTAGTTATGCTGAAAGAGCAAATGCACCGTTTTGGCGCGGACGCTGTACTAATGAGTGGTAGTGGTCCGACGGTATTTGGTCTAGTAGAAAATGAAGCACGAGTTAGTCGTATTTATAACGGCCTGCGTGGTTTTTGTGAAGAAGTATACGTAGTTCGAATGTTAGGTGAACGAAATCCACTTGCATAAACACGTATAATTATGGTAATTTGACTATTAAATATTCGTTATTTAACTCAATTCAGCAAAATGTTTTATACCTAAAGCAAAGCGACAGGAACGGAAATGCCTTTCTTCTATAGATAGGATATAAACCCTGGCTGAATGAAGTGAATACCCCGGCGGATGTCGCTGATTTTTAGGGGAGTTTTTCGAGAGTGCTCGAAAAACATCTGGACGCAATTACGTAGAGACGTAATTAATAAAAACACATGTTTAGGAGAGGGTCGCATGAAATGGAAGCGTAGTGAACGCCTTGTAGATATGACGTATTATCTGCTTGAGCATCCACATCAGTTGATCCCGCTAACTTATTTTTCTGAGCTTTACAGTTCTGCAAAGTCTTCCATTAGTGAAGATTTAACAATTGTGAAGGAAACATTTGAAGAAAAAGGAATCGGGCTTTTAATTACCGTACCTGGGGCAGCAGGCGGTGTAAAATACATCCCAAAAATGGCTGAACAAGAAGTACATGAAGTAATTGGGGAATTTATGAATGAATTAGGGCAATCAGATCGATTATTACCGGGTGGTTATTTATTTATGACGGATCTTTTAGGAAGTCCGGATTTAATGAACCGCGTTGGGAAAGTTTTTGCGAGCGTTTTTGCCAACCAACAAATTGACGTTATTATGACAGTTGCAACAAAGGGAATTTCGATTGCTCATGCAATTGCAAGACATTTAAATGTACCCGTTGTTGTTGTGCGCCGTGACAGCAAGGTAACAGAGGGCTCAACGGTAAGTATTAATTATGTATCTGGATCTTCTCGTCGTATTCAAACGATGGTGTTATCTAAACGTAGTATGAAGAGTGGTCAACGTGTATTAATTACGGATGATTTCATGAAAGTCGGCGGTACGATGAACGGCATGAAAAATTTACTTGAAGAATTTGATTGTGAGCTAGCAGGTATAGCGGTGTTAGTAGAAGCCGAGCATGCGGATGAAACATTAGTCGATGATTATTATTCTTTAGTGAAATTACATGAAGTAAACGAGAAAGATCGTACTATTGCATTAAGTGAAGGTAATTTTTTTCAAAAGGAGAGAAATTAAAATGAAAACTGTAGCAACAACAAATGCACCAGCAGCAATCGGTCCATATGCACAAGGGATTATCGTCAACAATATGTTTTATTCTTCAGGTCAAATTCCATTAACCGCAACAGGCGAATTAGTGGAGGGCGATATTGAAACACAAACGAATCAAGTATTTGAAAACTTAAAAGCGGTTCTTGCAGCAGCGGGTTCTTCATTAGACCAAGTAGTGAAAACAACCGTCTTTATGAAGGATATGAATGACTTCGTAGCAATGAACGAAGTCTATGCCTCACATTTTGGTGACCACAAACCAGCGCGCTCGGCAGTAGAAGTCGCACGCTTACCAAAGGATGTAAAAGTAGAAATCGAAGTTATTGCGCTAGTAAAATAATACATTTGCACCATTTTCCTTGTAGGGAGAGTGGTGTTTTTCACGTCTATAAAGCTTTTAAATTATGACTAAATCGCCACTTAATCAACTGAATATTTCGTTTATTTTAATAATTATAAAAATTGTGGATAGAAAAATATTACATTTTATTGTATTCTATTGATAAATGATGCATATTTAAGAAATTAGGTGATTCTAAAAGGAAGAAATCTTCGTATTTCTTGAATGATACGTCATTATTATGCGCATCTAAGTATAGGGAGGGTATTTCATTATGGAAGTAACAGACGTAAGGTTACGCCGTGTTCAAACAGACGGACGTATGCGTGCCATTGCATCGATTACATTAGACGATGAGTTTGTAATTCATGATATTCGAGTAATTGATGGCAATACAGGTTTATTTGTAGCGATGCCGAGCAAGCGAACGCCGGATGGAGAGTTCCGTGATATCGCACATCCAATCAATTCGAATACGCGTAATAAAATTCAAGAAATCGTTTTAGAAGCATTTCATGCATCCGCTGACGAAAATACGGAAGACGTGTTGGCGTTAGAAGAAGCGAATGTGTAATAAAACACTTAGGAGTCACTCAAAAAAAATGAGAGGGCTCTTTTTTTATGAAGTTTTAGAGGATTTTATGTTCTATAACAGAAAAAAAGGGAATAATGTCGATAAAGAAGTAATAGAAAAGCCTGAGTATCAAAAGGCATCCATTTTGAAGGGGCATAAAAGAAAGCTAAACGTTTAAAAATATTTTAATTTCAAACCTTTGTCAAGTCTGAATACCTTGAAAAGATAGTGAATTTACTATATAGTCATAAGTGAAAATGAGCTAAAATGGAGGACTTATAAAATGTCGAATATTTTTGCAATTATTTTGGCTGCTGGTCAAGGTACGCGCATGAAGTCCAAATTATATAAAGTGTTACATCCAGTTTGTGGGAAACCTATGGTAGAACATGTAATTGATCATATTGGCTCTCTAGAAGTTGAACGTGTCGTTACAGTTGTAGGCCATGGTGCAGAGCTTGTAAAGGAAACACTTGGAGATAAGAGTGAGTATGTTTTACAAGCGGAGCAACTTGGTACAGCGCATGCCGTTCAACAAGCTGAACCAATTTTAGGCAGCTTAGAAGGTACTACGCTTGTTGTCTGTGGCGATACACCACTAATTCGTCCTGAAACAATGCAAGCATTATTTGCACATCATGAGGCAAATCATGCGAAAGCAACAATTTTGACAGCCGTTGCAGAAAACCCAACTGGCTATGGACGCATTATTCGTGATGCGGCTGGTCAAGTGGCGCAAATTGTTGAGCAAAAGGATGCTTCAGCAGAACAACAGCTTGTAAAAGAAATTAACACAGGCACGTATTGCTTTGATAACAAAGCATTATTCGCAGCATTAAAGCAAGTAAAAAATGACAATGCACAAGGGGAATACTACTTACCAGACGTCATTGAAATTTTACAAAAGCAAGGAGAAGTTGTCGCAGCTTATGTTACGGAAAACTTCGACGAAACGCTTGGTGTAAATGATCGTTTTGCTTTATCACAGGCAGAAGAATTAATGCGTGCACGTATTAATGAGCGCCATATGCGTAATGGTGTCACAATCATCAATCCAGCAACAACTCATATTAGTGCAGATGCTGTGATTGGGAGTGACTCGGTTCTTTTACCGGGTGTCATCATCGAAGGTCAAACAGTCATCGGCGAAGATTGTAAAATCGGTCCAAATAGTCATATCGTGAATAGCCAAATTGGTAATAACACAACGATTCATAGTTCTGTGGTGTTAGATAGCCAAGTTGGTAACGAAACAGCTGTTGGTCCATTTGCTCATCTACGCCCACAATCAACATTAGGCGATCATGTAAAAATCGGTAACTTTGTTGAGGTGAAGAAGAGCAAGCTAGGTGATGATACAAAAGTATCGCACTTAAGCTACATTGGTGACGCAGAAATTGGTAGCAACGTCAATATTGGTTGCGGTTCGATTACTGTAAACTATGACGGGAAAAACAAATTTAAAACAACGATTGAAGACGATGTATTTGTTGGGTGTAATTCAAACTTAGTTGCACCGGTGACACTGAAAAAAGGGTCATTCATCGCAGCTGGATCGACAATTACAAAAGAAGTTCCAGAGGATGCATTAGCAATTGGGCGTGCACGTCAGGAAAACAAATTAGGCTATGTAAGTAAGTTAAATTCAAAATAAAATTATCTAAAATTCAGGAGGCCATCATGCCGTATCAATACGCTGACTCAAAATTAAAAATCTTCTCATTAAACTCAAACAATCCCCTTGCCAAAGAGATTGCAGACGAAATGGGTGTAGAACTAGGGAAATCATCTGTTAAACACTTTAGTGATGGAGAAATCCAAATTAGCATTGAAGAAAGTATTCGTGGGATGGATGTATTTATTGTTCAATCTACTTCTGCTCCTGTAAATGAGCATTTAATGGAACTTTTAATTATGGTTGATGCTGTTAAACGTGCATCTGCTCGTACAGTAAACGTAGTAATGCCTTACTATGGCTATGCACGTCAAGACCGTAAAGCAAAAGCACGTGAGCCAATCACTGCTAAATTAGTTGCAAACTTACTTGAAACTGCTGGTGCTACACGTGTAATCGTATTAGATTTACACGCACCTCAAATTCAAGGTTTCTTCGATATTTTAATCGACCACTTAGTAGCAGTACCTTTACTTGCTGAACATTTCGGTTCAAAAGGTTTCAATGAAGACGAATTAGTAATTGTTTCTCCAGACCACGGTGGTGTAACGCGTGCTCGTAAAATGGCAGAGCGTTTAAAAGCACCGATTGCAATTATTGATAAACGCCGTCCAAAACCAAACGTAGCGGAAGTTATGAACATTGTCGGTAACGTAGATGGAAAAGTATGTATCTTAATCGATGATATTATCGATACAGCAGGTACAATTACGATCGGTGCAGAAGCATTAATTAAGAGCGGTGCAAAAGAAGTTTACGCTTGCTGTTCACACCCAGTATTATCTGGCCCAGCAATCGAGCGTATTGAAAATTCTTCGATTAAAGAATTAGTGGTAACAAACACAATTCAATTAAGCGAAGATAAGCTATCTCCAAAAATCAAGCAATTATCCGTTGCAAAATTAATGGCAGATGCAATCTCTCGTGTTTATGAAAATAAATCAGTAAGTACTTTATTTGATTAATGGATAAGTGAAGTAGCTTAGGAATTAAATTTCCTAGGCTGCTTTTTTATTTTCCATGTTTAAATAATGGGCGAGTAGGGAAAACATATATCTGTATTCTAATTTAAGGGGGATATGAAGATGACAACAGTATTAAAAGCCAATAAGCGAGAAGCTGGGAAGCGTTCAACATTAACCCAATTACGAAAAGGTGGCCAGTTAGCTGCGGTGCTTTATGGTTATCAAACAGAATCAACGCCGATTTCATTGGATTATCAAGAAACGGCAAAGGCAGTACAGTCTCAGGGATATACGAGTGTATTTAAAATTGAGATTGACGGCAAACAGATGAATGCCGTTTTAACAGATATTCAGCGAGATGCGATTAAAGGTCATGTAAAGCATGTTGATTTCCTTGCCATTAACATGAAAGAAGAGCTAGAAGTGGACGTGCCAATTTTATTAGTCGGCACTTCAGTTGGTGTAAAAGAAGGTGGTGTCTTAACACAACCGAATCATACCGTGAAAGTAAAGGTAAAACCGAGTGAAATTCCAGACAATCTTGAAATCGATATTTCTGGACTAGCTATTGGTGATACATTATCGGTAGGACATGTCCGTGACAATTATAGCCAATTTACAATCGTTGAGGAAGATGCGTACACATTGGCAACAGTAACACCACCAGCACCACAAGTTGAAGAAGCAGAGGCTGACAATGTTACAGCAGATGATGGAGAAGCAACGCAAGACTAGCAATTAGCTGACAATCCAGATCATAAAGATAAATATGTGAAAGCCGTCCTATATTTGGGACGGTTTTTATTTTTTTAAAAAAACTTCGACTTCCGAAAGAAAATCAGTATAATGAGATTGATAAGAGCAAATATTAAGAAAAATAGAGGTTTAAATGAAAACATATAATGAAAAAATGAGTATTTATCACGGCATGGCTTCAGCTGTAGCACAAAATACTTCAAATAGCTATGTTCCGATTTTTGCGATGACGATTCTTGGCGCAACGAATTATCAAGTCGGACTCATTAGCTCATTACCACCACTTGTAACGCTTATTATGACGTTACCAGCAGCTATTTTATTAAACCGCGCGATCGAGCAAAAAAAATTAGTTGCCTTTTCAGTTGTTGCGGCACGCTTTATCTTTTTATTAATTGCCTTTGTAAGCTATGTGCCGGGGAGCTTTGGTTCGTGGCTATTATTAGGGCTAATCGCCACGATGAGTATCCCCAATACGATGGCTACTATGGGGTGGCAATCGTTTATTGGTAATTTAATAGAAGACCATCGCCGTGCGCAATTTTTTAGTGACCGCAATCGTTTACTAACAATTGTAGGACTTGTGGTGACATTAACCATTGGTGTCGTTATGAAAGATATGACGACGAATAAATTAGCCTATCAAATCTTATTTATGTTTACGTTTTTAGTTGGGCTCGTGGAATTATATTTCATTATCAAGCATGACGAGCCCGTACGCGATATAAAGGAAGAGAAAAACCGGGCAATGAATTGGTCCATTTTCAAAAATAATCAGTATGTCCTATTTTTAGTCATTGCGCTCGTTTTTAACTTTGGCTGGCAAATGGCATGGGGTCTTTTTAATATTTATAATGTGCGTTATGCGGAAGCAACAATTTTCTGGATTAGTATGTTTAATGTGGCAAATATGTTAGCGCAAATTTTTTCATTTGGCTTATGGAAAAAGTGGTCTGAAAAATACGGCAATATGCGTGTGTTTGTATGGGTGGCATTTGGGATGTCGACCGCGCCACTATCTATGGTGTTATCGACAAACTTGTATTATTTAACGGCAATGTCGATGTTGTCGGGCGTTTTCGTTTCGGGTACGGTGCTCATTTTATTTAATTTATTACTTGAAAATTCACCGCAAGAAGTACGTACATATTGTATTACATCTTACAATGTATTGTTGGCCATTATCGCCTTTACGTCTCCGCAAATCGGCATTTGGCTATTAGAAACATATTCGATGGATGTGGCAATGTATTTATCGACAGCCG
The DNA here is from genome assembly GCF_038006205.1 of Solibacillus sp. FSL R7-0668. NCBI lineage: Bacteria > Bacillati > Bacillota > Bacilli > Caryophanales > Caryophanaceae > Solibacillus > Solibacillus sp. FSL R7-0668. The sequence goes on from NZ_JBBOUU010000001.1 coordinate 89,612, forward strand.
TACGCTTTTTAGCAGCAGTAGGTTTCTTTGTTTTGTATTTCGTCCGAAAAAAACGCAGCGCTACCTAAATCAAGCTGTCTCACTTTTCAAATCAATCTATGGTAAAATAGAAGCGATTAGAGAAAAAGGATGCGATATGTAGTGAAATTAATTATTGGTTTAGGGAATCCTGGCAAACCATATGAACATACACGCCATAACATTGGATTTGATGTCATTGATGAATTAGCAAATCGCTGGAATGCCCCATTAAATCAAAGTAAGTTTAATGGCATGTATGCAAGCGTGCATCGTCCTGAAGGCAAAGTCATTTTATTGAAGCCTTTAACATATATGAATTTATCGGGTGAAAGTGTGCGCCCGCTTATGGATTATTTTGATATTGACCTAGAAGATATCATTGTGATTTACGATGATTTAGATTTAGAAACAGGCAAATTACGCTTACGTGCAAAGGGAAGTGCAGGTGGCCATAACGGTATTAAATCACTGATTCAGCACTTAGGCACGCAAGAATTTAATCGGATTCGTGTGGGGGTCAATCGTCCACCAGCAGGTATGAAAGTGGCAGACTATGTGCTATCGAAGTTTTCAAAAGAAGATCAGCCAGTTGTGAAAGAAGCGATTGATAAAAGCTGTGACGCAGTTGAAATGGCATTAAAAAAGCCATTTTTAGAAGTAATGAATCAATTTAACGGCGCATAATTTCAAACCAATACGGCTATACTTTACCATATACGACGTATAAAGGAGGCATATTACATGCCGATTCGTTATCGCTGTCGACATTGTAAGGTAGAGATGGGAAGCTTACCATTTGATGCGGAAAAAACGATTCATAAGCTGCATTTATTTGAAATCGGTGAAATGGATGATTTCGTTGAAAAAAACGAGCAAGGTGAAACGATTGTCCACAGTATTTGTGAGCATTGTGAGCAGTCATTACGCCAGTTCCCAGATTATTATGCACTGAAAAAATGGTTACAGTAAAGGAGGGAGTTGCTTTGGTCGCGAATATTCGCGCCAAGGCTTTTTCCGTTTTACTATTCGTCAATTAAAGCAGAAAGGAGCTTGAATATGAGTACGATTCACCAATTGTTTTTACAAGATAAGCAGATTCATAATTTTTTGCAACAACTACAGTCTGGAACGGCAAATGATAGTCTCATAACAGGGCTAACAGGCAGTGCGAGGCCAGCATTAATTCATTCTATATTTGAAGAAACGAATAAATCGATTTATATTTTGTCATCAAACTTATTGCAAGGTCAAAAGCTCGTCGATGATTTAAGTGCGCTCGTTGGGGAAGATATGGTTCATTACTATCCAGCAGAAGAGTTTATCGCAGCGAATGTGACAACTTCATCACCAGAATTACGTGCACAGCGTATTGCGACACTAGGGCGTTTAATAAATAAGGAACGCGGTATTTATATCATTCCTGTGGCTGGCATGCGCAAAATGCTGAACGCACCAAAGGATTGGTCTGGCCATGAATTACAAACAGCTGTAGGACAAGATATTATCGTAGAAAATTGGTTACATATGTTGGTCGAAATAGGCTACACCCGTAGTGAAATGGTCACATCACCAGGTGAGTTTGCATTGCGTGGAGGCATTTTAGACGTATACCCGCCTTATATGGATAATCCCGTACGTTTAGAGCTATTTGATACAGAGGTTGATTCAATTCGTACGTTTTCAGCAGACGATCAACGTTCCATTGAAAAATTACAACAGCTGACAATTTTACCGGCAACCGAGCTGTTCATCACAAATGCCCAGCGTGTTATTTTAGCAGAGCGTTTAGAGGCGTCCCTTGCGACAAGTTTGAAAAAGGTGCGCAAAAAAGAAACGCAAGAGCTACTACTAGAACATATTGGGCAGGATATAGAGCTATTGCGTCACGGGCAATTACCAGACCATCTTGCAAAATACGGTTCGTTATTATTTGAAAAACCTCACTTTTTAGGCGATTATTTTGCGCAGGATGGGATTGTATTATTTGATGAGCTTGGTCGCATTCAAGAAGTGATGGAGGCGTGGGAGCGCGAAGAACATGAGTGGTTTATTTCTTTGATTGAAGATGGCAAAATGCTACATGATGTCAAGCCGTCGTTTTCATTGAAAGAAGTGCTCTCCATGCTCCAGCAACCAAAGCTCTATTTTGCCTTATTTACACGGACATTTGCTGGTGTGACAGTGAAAAAGACCATCAATTTTTCATGTAAGCCAATGCAACAGTTCCATGGACAAATGGCGTTATTACAAAACGAGATTGCGCGATGGTTACAAGAGAAGTTTGTTGTGCTATTTACAGCGGATTCTGACGAGCGTATGAAGGCAATTCAAAATTTAATGGACGACTACCATATTCAAGCGACCATTGGTTTTGCTAATGCACCAGGAGTTTATATTGTCAATGCGGCATTGTCAGCCGGCTTTGAATTGCCACAGCAACGTCTAGCCGTTGTAACAGATGATGAATTATTCAAGCAGCAGGCGAAGAAAAAATCACGTCCACAGCAAATGACTAATGCAGAGCGTATTAAATCCTATACCGAAATCAAACCAGGTGATTATGTAGTGCATGTGCATCATGGGATAGGGAAATATATCGGGATAGAAACGCTCGTCGTGAGCAATACACATAAAGATTATTTACATGTACGGTACCGTGAAGATGATAAGCTATATGTGCCGGTTGATCAAATTGAGTTAATTCAACGCTATGTACCATCAGGTGAAAAAGAGCCAAAGCTACATAAGCTAGGTGGCACAGAGTGGAAAAAGACGCATACAAAGGTTTCAAAAGCTGTACAGGATATTGCGGATGATTTAATCAAGCTCTATGCCAAGCGCGAGGCAGAAAAGGGCTTTGCATTTTCACCGGATTCAGATGAGCAGCGCAGCTTTGAGGCAGCTTTCCCATATGAAGAAACCGAAGACCAATTACGTACAATCGTTGAAGTGAAAAAAGATATGGAACGCGAACGCCCGATGGATCGCCTTGTTTGTGGTGATGTTGGCTATGGTAAAACAGAAGTAGCGATTCGCGCGGCCTTTAAAGCGATTTTAGATGGCAAGCAAGTCGCCTTTTTGGTACCTACAACGATTTTAGCGCAGCAGCATTACGAAACGATTGCCAAGCGTTTTGAAGACTATGCGATCAATGTGGGGCTACTTAGTCGTTTCCGTTCGAAAAAGCAGCAGACAGAAACGTTAAAAGGTTTACGCGAAGGTACGGTGGATATCGTCATTGGTACGCACCGTATTTTATCAAAGGACGTCGCGTATCATGATTTAGGCTTACTCATTGTCGATGAAGAACAGCGCTTTGGTGTAACACATAAAGAAAAAATTAAGCAGCTACGTACGAATGTTGACGTATTAACGTTAACCGCAACACCAATTCCACGAACGCTGCATATGTCGATGGTCGGTGTGCGCGATTTATCGGTCATTGAAACACCACCACAAAACCGTTTCCCAGTACAAACGTATGTAATGGAGCATAATGGTGCGCTGGTGCGTGAAGCTATCGAGCGTGAAATGGCGCGTGGAGGGCAAGTGTTTTATTTATACAACCGCGTTGAGGATATTACACGTCGCGTCGAGGAAATTCAAATGCTTGTCCCAGATGCGCGTGTAGCGTTTGCACACGGTCGGATGACAGAGGCAAAACTAGAATCCGTTATTTTATCGTTTATCGATGGGGAATATGATGTATTGGTAACGACAACGATTATCGAAACCGGTGTCGATATTCCAAATGTAAATACATTGATTGTGCATGATGCAGATCGCATGGGCTTATCGCAGCTGTATCAATTGCGTGGGCGTGTGGGGCGTTCCAATCGTATTGCCTATGCGTACTTTATGTATGAGCGCGATAAGGTGCTAACAGAGGTCGCCGAGCAGCGTCTACAAGCGGTAAAGGAATTCACAGAGCTTGGTTCAGGCTTCAAAATTGCGATGCGTGATTTATCGATTCGTGGTGCCGGAAATTTACTAGGTGCACAGCAGCATGGATTTATCGATTCAGTCGGCTTCGATCTCTATTCGCAAATGCTTGAAGAGGCAGTTGAAGAGCGTCGCACAGGGGTGAAAAAAGAAGAGAAGCCAGATATCGAAGTAATGATGCATATAGATGCGTATATTCCAGATGCCTATATCCCAGATGGCTATCAAAAAATCCAGATGTATAAGCGCATTAAAGCGATGGAGCGTTTGGAGGATTACGGTGAAATTATCGATGAAATGCAGGACCGATTTGGTGATTTACCTGTTGAAACGGAGCGCTTGATGCGTATAGCCCGTATGAAGGTATGGGCAGCACAAGCAGGAGTTCTATCCATTAAAGAAAAACAGCAAGTGGTATCGATTACATTATCTGAAGAAGGAACGCAAAACGCTGACGGGGCGAAAATTGTTGAGCAGTCAATGAGCTTTGGACGCGCAGTGGGCTTTGGAATGGAAGGTATTCAGCTTGTAATTACCATCGATTATCAGAAATGTGGCAATCAATTACCGTTTGATGTGGTAGAAAAAATGATGGAAGTCATTGCAGGGGCAAAAAAGGAAAGCTAAAAGGGAAAAGAGGGATAGTAGAAGTAATTCACTTCTTACTATCCCTTTTTTATATGAATAAACTATAATTCTACTATCGATTTTATAGAGTGCTGAGCGCTATAGTGAACACCATGCTGATAATTTAGTCGTTGGAATAGCTCTTCGCGATTGCGATGCTCCTGACGTAATGCTAAAAATTGTTTTTCACGTGTTGTGGAGGTCATTGTAAGATCCCGTTGACCGTTTGGTTTTTCTAAATAACGTTTAAAAATACCATTTTCAAATTTTGAAATAGCCTCCACACGTTTAGGTACACTTTTCGGGTAATGCGCTAAATGCGTCCCAGCATAATATTGTTGTTGACGATATGCATCTGGTGTAGAGACAATCGCATCGACTTTTAGCATTTCCAACACCTCCTATATATTCTGTTACCGTTTTTTTTGCAAACCAAACTAATAGGAACTTAAACTAATAAAAATTTGATTGTCGTTAATCGAATTACGTAAAAAGCTTGTAAAAAGCGAATGAATAAAAAATTTCATGAGCAAGGCATGCATAGCTTTAATTCTTTTTAGCCAAACTAGTAGCATCTTGATGTAACTAGATGTGAAAGTGAGGGAACATAAACGATGAAAGCAACAGGAATAGTTCGTCGCATCGATGATTTAGGTCGTGTTGTCATCCCGAAAGAAATTCGTAGAACATTGCGTATTCGTGAAGGTGATCCGTTAGAAATTTATACTGACCGAGAAGGTGAGGTCATTTTAAAAAAATATTCACCCATTAATGATTTAGGTGAATTTGCTCAACAATATGTGGAAAGCCTATTTGAAATTATAGGTACGCCAGCATGTATTAGTGACCGTGATGAGATGATTGCCGTTGCAGGTGTCTCTAAAAAAGATTACTTAGCGAGACGGTTGACGATTTTTTCTGAAGATAGTATTAAAAGTCGTACAACAACCGTTGAAAAGCTAGAGCAATCCATTGAGCTTGTGACAGGGCAGCATGAGCAAGTAAAATCCTTCTGTATTGTGCCCATTATTGCGCAAGGTGATTCGATTGGAGCCGTTTACTTATTTTCAAAGGTGCATTTCATAGGAGATGTGGAACAGAAGGCCGCAGAAGCAGCAGCCAATTTTTTAGCAAAACAAATGGAAAACTAAATGCTCAAAACAACGTCCATGAAAAGTGGGCGTTTTTGTTTGTGAATAGGAAAGTATAATGTCCTTTCAAGGAATTTACATTAGAAAGACCAGTATTTCGCGTTAATTGCCGCGAAATGTGTTTTTCCAATGCTAGAACGTCTAATTTTACAAATGGCGTTTCATGCTATAATTAATACATTGTATGCAGTAGAGAAGGGAAATAGAATGTCTTCGCAAAATTTTGGAATGAAAAATTATATGAAGGGTGCGCTATTACTGACAATGGCAGCACTGATTGTCAAAATATTAAGTGCGGTTTACCGAGTGCCTTTTCAAAATCTAGTAGGCGACCAAGGCTTTTATGTCTATCAACAAGTTTATCCATTTATTTCATTTTTTGTTGTTTGGACATCAAGCGGGTTTGCGGTAGCGATTTCCAAAATGCTAGCAGATATTGAAGCACGAAGCGGTACGGCCATAGAAAAGCGTGCTGTATCACGCGTTATTTTTATTTATTTAACCGTGCTCTCACTACTATTTTTTAGTTTGCTATTTTTTGGAGCGGATACATTGGCTGCTTTGATGGACGATGCCGAGTTAGCGGGATTACTGAAAATAGGCGCGTTCATTACATTGTGTATGCCGCTAGTCGCTTTATTAAAAGGGACCTTTCAAGCGAGTAATGATATGCGACCGGTTGCCTACGCACAAGTATTTGAACAAACGATTCGTGTGGCGATCATATTATTTGGAACGAATGTGCTGCTACAGTTTACTACTTCTGTGTATAATGCGGGGAAAATGGCGGTATTAGGAACGGTCATTGGTGAAGTAGCTGGAATGATTCTGTTATTATTATTTTTAAAACGGGAACAGCAGCCCATTGTGAGAATAAAAGTCGCGGTTTGGCCCATTTTAAAGGAGGTCACGCTCTATAGTATCGCGATTAGCATGAGTGCGTTATTACTATTATGTTTTCAACTGGTGGATTCTTTTACGATTTTTAAAATGCTTGTGGCATCTGGTATGGAAGTCGTTCAAGCAATGGAAGCAAAAGGAATTTATGACCGGGGGCAGCCGCTTGTGCAGCTTGGGATTGTCATTGCGACATCACTTTCCTTAGCGATTGTCCCGCTTGTTGCAATAAAAGCAAAGGCAAGCAATGGACGTGGGGCAAAACCGTTTATTCAATTGACCTATCGTAGCTCGCTATTATTTGGTGTAGCAGCAGCGTTAGGACTTCTACTGGTGATGCCCTATGTAAACATGCTTTTATTTACGACTGATAGCTATTCCAATACATTGCGCTTATATGTCGTGCAAATTATCCCGCTATCAATTATCTTAACGTTTACGGCGGTGTTGCAAGGCTATAGTAAATTAAAAATGCCTGCGCTCTTTTTGCTGATGAGCATTGTGTTAAAATGGGTCGGAAATATGTTACTTATCCCGACTTTAGGTGTGTTAGGTGCAGCAATCGCAAGTACAGGGGGCTTAATTTTCGCAGCAGTGGCATTCGTTCTTTATATGAAAAAAATAGCGGTAAGCCGTTTAGCATCGGCCATGTATTATCGAAAGCTACTTGTCGCAAGTAGTGCAATGATTGTGACCGTCTTGTGCGCGGTATTCCTTTTAGATTTGGTGTTTACAGCGCCTGTGATGCGTCGCTCGGTAGCGCTTATTTATAGTGGAGTTCTCGTAGCGCTCGGGGCATTTAGTTTTATTACAGTGGTAGCGAAAATGCGCGTGTTGACGGAAAAGGACTGGTTTTTAATTCCTTTAGGTCGTCGCATGGCGATGTATCAATTATGGTTAAATCGAAAGAAGTAGGTGTATTGTGTGAATCAATTATCAGTCATCGGCTTAGGTGCAGCCGATTTTGAACAAATGCAAATGGGTGTTTATAAAAAGATAAAAGCCGCAAAAAATTTATATGTGCGTACAGAAGATCATCCTGTACTACAGGATTTAAAAAAGGAAGGGCTCACATTTCAGAGCTTTGACGAAGTGTACATTAAGCACGGTGCATTCGGTCCTGTATACGAGGAAATTGCAGAGCGCTTAATTAAAGCTGTGGAAAAGGAAGACATTATGTATGCTGTACCAGGGCATCCATTAGTGGCGGAGCAAACGGTGCAGCATTTAATCGAGGCAGACCGTCAAGGCAAAATCAAGCTTGTGATCGAGGGTGGCCAAAGCTTCTTAGATCCGATTTTTGGCGCATTAAAAATTGACCCTATCGAAGGCTTCCAGCTCTTAGACGGCACAAGCATGTCCATGCATGACATTAATATGCGTCAACACATATTAATTGCGCAAGTGTATGATTCCTTCAGTGCATCTGAAGTCAAGCTCACATTAATGGAAAAATACCGTGATGACTATCCCGTCACGATTGTCACAGCAGCGGGTTCGTCGCAAGAGCAATTACGCACGGTGCCATTATATGAGCTAGATCAAGCAGCAGAAATTAATAATTTAACGACGGTTTATGTACCACCTGTCAAAGCAGACGAAGAAGCATTACGTGATTGGGTAACATTCCGTCAAATCATTGCGAAATTGCGTGGCCCAGATGGATGTCCTTGGGATCAAAAGCAAACGCATGAATCATTGAAGAAATATTTATTAGAAGAGACACATGAATTTTTAGCTGCGGTCGATGCAGAGGACGACTTCGCAATGGTAGAAGAGCTTGGGGATGTACTTTTACAAGTATTCTTACATGCACAAATCGGTGAGGATAATGGTTACTTCACATTAGAAGAGGTACTCGCATCCATCAGCGAAAAAATGATTCGCCGCCATCCACATGTGTTTGGGGATGTATCCGTAGAAGATGCCGATGCCGTTGTTGCAAACTGGGAAGCGATAAAGAAGGAAGAAAAAGGCGCGATAGGGGACGAGCCGTTACTTAAAAGTGAATATCGCCCTGAATCCGCACTTCAAACCTCATATAACTATCAGAAAAAAGCAGCAACAGTGGGCTTTGATTGGCCAAATGTAGAAGACGCATGGGATAAATTTGCGGAAGAATGGCAAGAATTCCGTGAAGAAATTACAAATGGTGAAGCAACAAGCCGCATGGATGAATTTGGAGATGTATTGTTCACATTAGTCAACTTGGCACGCTTCTACAAGATTTCACCAGAAGAGGCGATGCTACATGCCAATGAAAAATTCGCGCGTCGCTTTAACTTTGTAGAAAGCAGTGTGAAAAATAGCGGCAAAGCATTTAGTGATTTTACGTTAGATGAATTAGATCTTTTTTGGGATGAAGCAAAACGATTAGAAAAAGGAGAGTAATGAGATGCGCTTAGATAAATTTTTAAAAGTTTCACGTTTAATTAAACGCCGTACATTAGCAAAAGAAGTAGCCGTACAAGGCCGTATCACGATTAATGGTAAAGTGGCAAAGGCTAGTAGCACAGTCAAAGTAGGCGATGAGCTAGCGATTCGCTTCGGACAAAAAATTGTCACAGCACGTGTAGAGGAAATACGCGAAAATGTGAAAAAAGAAGATGCATTAAAAATGTTTACCATTCTTAAAGAAGAACGTCTTGAAAAAGTCGAGCCAGAATTTATTGATGATGAAGAATAGAAATGAAGCATGACAGAAAAATCTGTCATGCTTTTTTTTAAACAAGCATATAGTGTACAACTATGAAGGATAAGGGGGATTGGCATGACAATTCATCAAGAAAGTACACGCTATACAATTTCTTCAGGAGATCACTTAGTAACGGTACGTAATCGAAAACGAATGGACATGACATCAGTAAAAAGCATTGAACGCTTCGATCAAGAGGAATTTTTTGTGAACACATCAGAAGGACATTTACTCATCCGCGGGGAAGAATTACGCATTGTGCATTTAGATGTAGATAAGGGATTATTGACATTAGAAGGAGAAGTCAAACAATTGCAATACGATGATAGCGAAAGCGGATTATCGAAAAGCTTCCTCCATAAATTGTTTGGATGATGAGTACACAGCTTGTAAGCATTATTGTCATGTTTATAAGCGGGATTGCCGTGGGTATGGTTATTGATGGGACAAGAATCATCACAAGACAATTGCCGATAAAATTTATTCGTGATATCGCACGTCCTCTAGAAGGACTCGTTTGGCTCGTACTAGCGATAAGCACATTTTACTTACTGTTTTTAATTAAGGGAGGTCAATGGCGACTTGTTGATCCACTCGCACAAATCGTAGGGATTATGAGTTATGAGCTGTTTTTCCAAAGGAGTGCGCGTTTTATCGGAAGGGTTTTTGTGAATCTTGTGGTGAAGCCCATTTATTTAATTGGACATGTCTTCGTGATGCTTATTCGTAAAATTGTGATGCTAATAATCGCTTTTTGTATAGTAATCACCAATCCATTTATTAAAGTTTTTAAGAAATATTTGTTAAAAAGCTTTAAAATAAAGAAGTGAACTCGTATAATGATAACAACTATTTGAACGCAAAGGAGGAGACGGCGGTGGGAAAACGAAATAGTCAAGATGAGCTACATAATAATGTTCAACCACTTGATAATGATTATGTCCGTTCAAATCCAAACGCTAAAAAAGCAAAACAAAGGGCGAAAAAAGCTGTATTACTTCGCCGAAGACTGGCTATCTTTTCAATCATTGCAATTGCTTCAATTGTAGGTTTAATTCAATTTTCAAGTATGCAGAGTGAGCGACTTGCTGAAAAGCAAATCAAAAAAGCAGAAGTAGATGCACAATTAGAAGAAGCATTGTCCAAACAAGAAATGTTAAATTTACAAATATCAAAATTAGAAGATGATGAATATATCGCGAAGCTAGCACGAAAGGAATTTTTCCTTTCTGAGGAAGGCGAGATTATCTTTACCATTCCAAAAACAGTAGATAAAGAAGATGAAAAAACAGATTCAGATAAAAAGGACGAATAATGACACGAAAGTAACAGAGAATCACAAAAAACTTTGTCATTTATTACCTTTTGGAAGAGTGTCTTGTTGACACTCTTTTTATGTTAGCTATAATTAGAAGAGAAGCTATTAAACAAAAGTTTCATTATTAATTGATAAACGACTTTTATTAGAGGTCTCTTAAAATTTAAGGAGGAGCATTTTTTTTATGTCAATTGAAGTAGGCAGCAAAGTACAAGGTAAGGTAACAGGCATCACAAATTTCGGTGCATTCGTTGAGCTTCCAGATGGAAAAACAGGTTTAGTTCACATTAGTGAAGTAGCAGACAACTATGTAAAGGATATTAACGAACACCTTAAAGTCGGCGATGAAGTCGAAGTGAAAGTGATGAATGTTGAAGCGGATGGTAAGATTGGTCTTTCAATTCGTAAAGCAAAGCCTCAAGCTGAGCGACCAGAGCGCCCAGAGCGTTCACAACGTCCTCGTCGTGATAACAATCGTTCAAATGATCGCAACGATCGTCAACCAAAAGAAAACTTTGAGCAAAAAATGGCGCGCTTCTTAAAAGATAGCGATGAACGCTTAACTACATTAAAACGTGCAACTGAATCAAAACGTGGTGGACGAGGAGCTCGCAGAGGATAATTTTGCTGGCTATTTGAAACTTAGAAAAAGTGTCATATAGATGAAAAAGCTGATTTACACAGAGGCAACTCGATGTGAATCAGCTTTTTGTTTATGTTTCTAAATAAATTAACGCTTTTGCTTAGGTGCAGATTTATCCGCATTTTCGGCATTATGTTTAATGAGAACGCGAATTAATGTGATGAAACAAAAAATCCCACCAACTAAGCCAACTGCAATCATAATAATTTGAAAAGGCAGTGGTAAATTCGTTAATACAACACCACCAACGACAAGCAACATACTAATACCACATAAAAAAGCTAAATATGTAAAATTTTGTACCAAAATAAACGCCTCCCTCCTTACTATTATAAGGTGAAATCGCTAATTATTTCTATTAAATGACAAAAAAAGAGCCAACTCTTTTCGAAAAAGAGCTAACTCCTTATGATGACCCGTACGGGATTCGAACCCGTGTTACCGCCGTGAAAGGGCGGTGTCTTAACCGCTTGACCAACGGGCCAAAAAAATGGTGGCGGCAGAGGGAGTCGAACCCACGACCTTTCGGGTATGAACCGAGTGCTCTAGCCAACTGAGCTACACCGCCAATTTAACAACAAAATTAATAATACAAGGCGGCGTTGAAAGTGTCAACACTATTTTTGGAATTTGATTAAGAATCATCAATATCTTCTCTTTTTAAGATGGTTAAGTGTTAAGATATTACATTTTTCACGGTTACGTAGTAAATCGTCGAACGTTTTTTTGATGAGGCTACTATAAAAAGACAAAATTTTAATCGTATCTTTTCTATAATAGCGACAAAAAGAAAAGGTGAGTAGCATGGTTACAATTAATCGTCAGCAAGAAGAAAAGATATTTCCTAGCCTAAAACTCGATGAATTGAACAATAAAAAGCAGCTCTTTGCAGTCAGTCTTCTATTTATTGCCTTTTGTTTTGCACAAGCTGTATTTTTTGGCACAATTGCACCACTATTTTTACCTCTTTGGCTCGTACTGCGAGAAAAGCTCCCGACTAATCAAAAATATGTATTAATCGGTGGACTATTAGGAACATTTTTATTAGGGTTTGGTCAAGGGATGCTAGTGCTCCTACAATTGCTATGGCTAGAGGCATTACACCGTTTCCCTTATTTAAAAATATCCATTTATGCACAGCTATTATCAGCTGTATTGATTGTGCAGATGCTTTGGCAAATCGCCCTCAATGGTGGATTACCAACCGTTTTAGTTACGGTTTCGATTGTTTATGAAAGCATGTTTGCCCTGATGATATTATTTTTTTTAAATCAGCTTGTCCCGCTAGCTGGTGCGCGTAGTGAGGAATGGACAAAGCATAAAATGGTTGCAGCGGTATTTATTTTAGCGAGCTTGATTGTTGGGATGAAGGAGCTTGTCGTATTATATTTTTCACTCCCACAAATTATGCTCCAATTATTGATTTGCGTTGTGGCGTTTACATCGACAATGGGCGCGACGGTTATTTTGACGTTAGCCCTTGGTTTTTTAATAGGTTTAGCGGATCTATCCTTTACTGGGATGATGATTTTGTATGCCTGTAGTGGGCTAGTAGCGAGCTTTGTTCAACTTTATGGGCGCGTCCTAGTCGCGATTTTCAGCATGCTTCCAAGTGTATTTTTCTTTTTTTATGATGCGACAATGCCACTAGATAGCGTGTATTTTATATCAAGTTTAACAGGCGCCATTTTATTTTTGCTTGTGCCGAAAAGCTTTTTGCAGGAATGCAAAGATTACTACACACAACAATCAGCACCCGTTGTTCGAATTCATCGTAATGAAATGGTGGAGCAGCAATTACAGCAGTTTCAACATTTTGCGTTCTTTATGAAAGAACTTGTATTTGAACGATTTACAAAAGATGTAGCAGCGACAACAAATCAGCCTACGCAGAGTGATCCGTTTTTAATTTGCTCGAGCTGTTTTCGCCGAGCGCAATGCTTCGGTGGCGAGCAAGAGATGGTTCCGATTATTGAAAATTGGCGTTTAGCAAGACGTAGCTCGAAGCCTGTGACATGGCTGCGGGCAGAAGAGCAACTGAAAAGTAAATGCATCAAATCCGGAAAATTACTAGAGGAGCTTCAAGCAGCGCTACAAAAGGAGCAAATGGAGCGTCAATTTTATCACGGTAAAAAGATGATTGCCCTTCAATTACGCGATTTAACGGAGCACTTACAGCAATTACTACAGCATCAGCAAAAAGAGCTGGATGCGCCGGAAACCTCGAATCAGCTACAGCAGTTTTTAATAGAGCAAGGTTTAAAATGCCTCCACATCGAGTGGCAAAACAATGAAGTCGGTGAGCGTGAAGTCAATTTTTATTTGGGGGATGAAGGGGATGTGCAAGGTATAATACAGGTGCTTGAACAGCATTTGTTTGAATGGCTTCATGAACCAATGCAAGGCGAGCTCATCAGTGAACAGCGACATCCAATTTTTTATCGTCAGCTCAAGTTTCGTTCAGCAATTCGCTATCAATTGGAGTATGATGTATATACGTATTCCTATCAAGATCATGCCATTTCGGGGGACTCCTACCGTGTTTTCCCATTGCATAAAGGGTTAACAGCAATGATGCTTTCAGATGGGATGGGTAGAAATCAGGCAGCACAAGAAGAAAGTGAGCGATTAATTCAAACGCTACAGCAGTGCTTGGCCTATAATCTAGACCCAGAAACAGCGATGCATACAATGCACTATGTGTTATCGCTTAAAAATGATTCGGATATGTATGCTACGATGGATTTTGCGCTCGTTGATTTACAATTCGGGAACTTATGGTGCTGGAAAGCGGGCGGCATGACGACATATGTGCTGCGTGGTGACGAATTATTTAAAGTAGAAAGTACCTGTGCGCCAATTGGATTTTTACCGGACTTTGCAGTGGATACAGAAATGGTGAAATTGCGTGCGGAAGATATTATATTAATGGTATCAGATGGCTTATTTACGGCGTCTGAACAATGGGATGTACAGGAAAAGCGATTTATAGCGGCAATTCGTGAAAGCCTAGCACAGGGAGCCTCGATTCAAGTAGCGTTATTTGATTGTATGACACATTATAAGCAAAAGTACGAAATAACCGATGATTGCACAGTCATGCTGTTTCGTTTACAGCATGTAGCGAAGCCGTGGCATGTTTTTCGACCGACCGATGATTTCCGTTTAAATTGATTCGGCGGATGTGCCCTGTTTTTAGGCGGATTTTTGGAGTGAGATTAAGAGTTCCTGGGGCAACGGCGTAATTGAAAGTGAGGTAAATTTGATGCATAGTTTAGAGCATCGAGTATTAGCATATATGAAAGAGCATCAGCTCGTACAGCCAGGTGATAAATTATTGATAGCTTGTTCGGGAGGCGTTGATTCAATGGCGCTTCTCTCTTTTTTTCAACGTTTTCGCCATTATTTTCAGGTGGAAATCGCGGCTGCGCATGTGGATCATATGCTGCGCGGAGACGTTTCGGCACAAGACCGTTTATTTGTCGAGCAGTATTGTCGGGATTTTGAAATACCCGTCTATAGCTGTGCCATTCCCATTGCCGATATTTATGAACAAGAGGGGGGCAACACACAAGCAATTTGTCGTCGAGAACGCTACCGATTTTTTGAGCAGCTTATGCAAGAGTTAGGCTTTACGAAACTTGTCACAGCACATCATGCAGATGACCAATTAGAGTCGATGCTCATGGCGTTGACAAAGGCAAGCTCATTAAATGGCTTAAAGGGAATTTTACCCATTCGTTCATTTGCACAACAATTTGTTATTCGTCCATTTTTAGCGGTTACAAAAGCACAAATAGGGGAATATTTACATAACGAGGGACTTACGTATCGAGAAGATGCGAGCAATGCAAAAGATGTGTATACTCGAAATCGTTTTCGCCATCATATTGTCCCTTTATTCAAGCAGGAAAATGCATCAGTGTCAGAGCATGCTGTTCAGATTTCGCAGCAATTAGTTGAGGATGATTTCTTATTAATGGAACTTGCGCAGGAGCGTTTTTTCCGTCTTTTTGAAAGAATTGATACAAATTGTTATAAAGTGTTGGTTTCTAAGCTACAAAGCGAACCACTTGCTTTACAAAGAAGGTTCATTTTAATACTATTAAATTATCTTTATAACGATTCAAATACGATTCAAAGTTATACCCTTTGTACGACGATTTTAGCGTTATTTGATACATCTGACGGCAGTCGTTCTGTCGATTTACCTGAGAATTTTATTGCACGTCGTCATTACGATGAAGTTGTATTCGAACAAAAGCGAGAAAATACTTCACTTGCACCACAACAACTGACATTTAACAGATGGTATACATTTGGACATATTCGAGTGTTTGTTGGGGAGCTTGCACAATGCGATGAGGCATTTTTACAACAGCATCAGCCAAAATACTTCACGGCTTCTTCAATGGCACTGCCACTCGTTGTAAGAGCTCCTAAAAAAGGAGATCGTCTTGCACTACAAGGCATGCAACAAAAGAAAAAAGTATCACGCCTATTTATTGATGACAAGATTCCTTTTGTAAAAAGAGCTAATTGGCCGTTAGTAGTGGATTCAAATGACGAGCCGGTAGCATTATTAGCTGTACGCGTAAACAATAAATTTTCCAACGTAAAGTCGGCCAAGCATGATTGTGTGCTTGTTGTGGAAAGCGATGAACGTTGTTAGAAAGTTGAAACAATCTAAGGAGGAATCTACCCATGATTCAAAATGATATTGAAAAAATAATGATTTCAGAAGAACAGATCCAAGAGCGTATTAAAGAACTAGGCGCACAATTAACAGAAGAGTACAAAGATAGCTTTCCGTTAGCAGTAGGTGTATTAAAAGGGGCCATGCCTTTCATGACCGATTTAATGAAGCGCTTTGATTCTTATATTGAGTTAGACTTTATGGATGTCACTTCATATGGGAATGCAACCGTTTCTTCTGGTGAAGTAAAGATTTTAAAAGACTTAAATACAAGTGTTGAAGGCCGCGATGTAATGATTATCGAGGATATTATTGATAGTGGTTTAACATTAAGCTATTTAGTTGATCTATTTAAGTACCGTAAAGCAAAATCAATTAAAATCGTAACATTATTAGATAAGCCATCTGGTCGTAAAGTAAATTTAGAAGCAGATGTTGTTGGTTTCCAAGTACCAGACGGATTTGTAGTAGGCTACGGTCTAGATTACGCAGAAAAATATCGTAACTTACCATACATCGGGATTTTAAAACGCGAAGTATATTCATTTTAATCAATTGGGCAAATTGGGAGGCAAAATTGATAATTGAGCGGATTTTGTCATAATTCGCATGAACATTTAAAATGTTAGGTGCTTTTCGTTGTATGAATTTTTCAACGTATGTTAAGATTTTACTTATAGTTTTTCTGTAATGTTGTGAGGAGGCTGGGGATGAATCGAATATTTCGATACACCATATTTTATTTACTAATATTTCTCGTGATTATCGGGATTTTTGGAACATTTAATAGTGGTAAAAAGACAACTGAAAACCTAGATTATCATGCATTTTTCGAGGCATTAGAGGATGAGAAGGTAGAAAAAATCTCTATACAGCCTGAACGAGGCGTGTATAAAATCGTAGGTGAAATGAAGGGCGCAAAAGATGGTGAAACATTTACAGTAAACATTCTGCAAAATGACCAAACTTCTGTAGATCGCATCAACCAAATTCAAGAGGGTAAATACCCGGATGTTAAGGTACAAGAAGCGGCCCAAACAAGTGGATTCGTAACTTTCCTTACGAGCATCATTCCATTTGTCATTATTATTATTCTGTTCTTCTTCTTATTAAGCCAATCGCAAGGCGGCGGTAATAAGGTGATGAACTTCGGTAAATCAAAAGCTAAGCTATTTGATGACTCGAAGAAAAAGGTGCGCTTCAACGATGTAGCGGGTGCTGATGAAGAAAAGCAAGAGCTTGTTGAAGTAGTCGATTTCTTAAAAGATCACCGCAAATTTACAGATATCGGTGCACGTATTCCTAAAGGGATTCTACTTGTAGGTCCTCCAGGTACGGGTAAAACATTACTTGCACGTGCGGTAGCTGGTGAAGCGGGCGTACCATTCTTCTCGATTTCAGGTTCTGACTTCGTAGAAATGTTCGTCGGTGTCGGTGCGTCGCGTGTTCGTGATTTATTCGAAAACGCGAAGAAAAATGCGCCATGTATCATTTTCATCGATGAAATTGATGCAGTAGGTCGTCAACGTGGTGCTGGTCTTGGTGGTGGTCACGATGAGCGTGAACAAACATTAAACCAATTACTAGTTGAAATGGATGGTTTCGGTGCAAACGAAGGGATTATTATTATCGCTGCAACAAACCGCCCAGATATTCTAGATAAGGCGTTATTACGTCCTGGTCGTTTTGACCGTCAAATTACGGTTGGACACCCTGATGTAAAAGGCCGTGAAGCAATCCTTAAAGTACATGCGCGTAACAAGCCTTTATCAGAAGGTGTTGATTTAGGTGCAGTTGCACAACGTACACCGGGATTCTCAGGTGCCGATTTAGAAAACTTATTAAACGAAGC
Source organism: Solibacillus sp. FSL R7-0668 (assembly GCF_038006205.1). Classification (NCBI taxonomy): domain Bacteria; kingdom Bacillati; phylum Bacillota; class Bacilli; order Caryophanales; family Caryophanaceae; genus Solibacillus; species Solibacillus sp. FSL R7-0668. Next base: position 107,454 of record NZ_JBBOUU010000001.1, read on the forward strand.
AGCTCTAGTCGCAGCTCGTAAAAACAAAAAATCAATTAACATGGCAGATATCGACGAAGCGTCTGACCGCGTCATCGCAGGTCCAGCAAAGGCGAGTCGTGTTTATTCTCCAAAAGAGAAAAAGCTTGTGGCCTTCCACGAAGCAGGTCACGTTGTTGTTGGTTTAGAATTAGACGAAGCCGATACAGTTCACAAAGTAACAATCGTACCACGTGGTCAAGCGGGTGGTTACGCGATTATGTTACCGAAAGAAGAGCGCTTCTTTACGACAAAGCAAGAGTTACTTGACCGTATCGCTGGTTTATTAGGCGGACGTGTTGCGGAAGAAATCGTACTTGGCGAAGTTTCGACAGGTGCCCATAATGACTTCCAAAAAGTAACGAGCATTGCACGTGCAATGGTAACAGAGTATGGAATGAGCAGTAATTTAGGAGCGGTTCAATACGGCTCAAACCAAGGCGGTAACCCGTTCTTAGGTCGTGATTTTGGCTCAGATCAAAACTACTCAGATACAATTGCTTACGAAATCGATAAAGAAGTACAACGTATCGTTGACGAGCAATATGCACGTACAAAACGCATCCTAACTGAAAATCGCGATTTACTCGATTTAATTGCGAACACGTTAATGACAAAAGAAACATTAAATGCGCAAGAAATCGAACATTTACGTGATCACGGGACACTTCCAGCTGTGGAAGTTGATGCAGAGCCGGTATCTCTTGAAAAAGAAAAAGAAGCAACACCGACAGTTGAAACTGCTGGCAACGCTTCAATCAATACAGAGGTTACAGGTGAAGCAAAGTCACCAACAGTAGAGGATTTACCAAAAGACACTTCATTAGAGCGCCCACAAGGCATTGATGAAGATCGACCAAAACAATAATGCATGAACGCGCGAGCTCCTTGAATTAATCAAGGGGCTCGTTTTTAATTCTTGCAAAAGCAAATGTGTTGCATTCTAATCATTTTCTTTTATAATTGACTAGTCAACAGTTGATTGGTCTTATATAGAAATCGTACAGAGCTGTTATAAAAGGTGAAGAAGGGAGTTCCTGAAGCGAAAATGGAGCAACTGAAACAAATTATTTTGTTAATGAAGACGATTGATCGGCAAGTTACGAAGCAATTTGAACAACAAACAGACATTAGTATGACGCGCTATGAGCTTTTGTTTACGCTCATCAACAAAGGAACCGTCTCTCAGCAAATTTTAAAGCAAGCCCTGCAAATCGACCAAGCAGCGATTACTCGGCATTTAAAACTGTTAGAAGATGAGCAACTTGTTGAACGCAAGCGTAACGAAAAAAATAATCGTGAAGTACTTGTCAGCATAACGGAGGCAGGACGCAGCCAATTGATGTGCTGTCAAAAAGAGAAAAATCATTATTTGGAACAACTAGCCTCTAATTTTTCACAACAAGAATTAGAGCTATTTAATAATTTTCTTATGCGCCTACAGCATAATAGTGATCAATACGAAAGATAAGAGGAAATATTCATGACATCAACATTCCAAACAGCTAAACAACTTATGTACGCAAGAAAATCTGTCCGTAAATATAAAGAGGGCGTAATGATTCCACAAGAAGTGCTGCACCAACTAATTGAAGATGCGATTTCAGCACCCTCATCGAGCAATATGCAACCTTGGCGCTTTCTCGTGATTCAAGATCAAGATGTAAAAAACGAACTATTGCCCATTGCAAATAACCAGCAACAAGTCGCAACATGTTCGGCATTGATTGCGGTGCTAGGAGATTTAGAAATGTATGAGCGCTCGGAGGAAATTTATCAAGCAAATGTAGATTTAGGTGTGATGCCACAGGAAGTTGCGGATATGATGATTGCCAATTCTCGCAAGCTCTATAGCTCATTACCACAGGATGTATTAAAAAGCATTGTTTCGTTTGATGCAGGGCTTGTCTCGATGCAATTCATGCTGTTAGCTAAAGAAATGGGCTATGATACAGTAACGATGGGTGGCTTTAATAAAGTACAGTTTGCACAATACTTTAATTTACCAGCCAACGAAATTCCACTTGTATTAATCGCTTTAGGTGAAGCAGCAATCCCTGCACACGACACATCACGCATTACAGCAGAAAAAATTACGCGCTTTATTTAACGGAAGTGCATTGGTGACTATAAGAGAAGCGTTCAACTATGATATCATTTTTGCATAGAATACTTTAAAAGTAGGTGACGAATATGATATTAGTAATGGATGCAGGGAATTCCAACATTATTTTAGGGGTTTATGAACAAGATCAGCTTCGTTACCATTGGCGTATGGAGACCGACCCGCGCAAAACAGAAGATGAATATGCCATGCAAATAAAGGCATTTTTTACACATGAGGGTTTAGCATTTGAACAAATGACGGGGATTATTATATCATCAGTAGTGCCCCCAATTATGTTTGCACTAGAAGCGATGTGTCGTAAGTATTTTCATATTGCACCACTTGTCGTAGGACCGGGTGTAAAAACAGGGTTAAACATTAAGTATGAAAACCCACGTGAAGTCGGCGCAGATCGTATCGTCAACGCAGTGTCGGCACTTGCTCAATATGGAGGGAAGCCACTAATTGTCGTAGATTTTGGCACGGCAATTACGTATTGTTATTTAAATGAGCAAGGTACGTATATGGGGGGAGCCATTGCACCGGGGATTGCGATTTCTACGGAAGCATTATATGCACGTGCATCGAAGTTACCCCGCATCGAAATTACAAAAACCGAGCAAGTCGTTGGCAAAAATACGGTAGCGGCGATGCAGGCGGGTATTTTTTATGGATTTATTGGGCAAGTAGAAGGTATCGTGAATCGCATGAAAGCCCAAAGTAAAGGGGAACCACTTGTTGTTGCAACAGGTGGGCTGGCAAAATTGATTGCACAAGAAACGCAAGCGATTGATATTGTAGATCCGTTTTTAACGTTAAAGGGCTTGCATATTATATATAAAAGAAATCAGTAGAAAAGAGGAATATCAACATGAAAGACTACTTAGTAAGAGCGATTGCATTTGAAGGACAAGTTCGTGCATTCGCAACGAACACAACGGAAACGGTAGGCGAAGCACAGCGCCGTCATAATACATGGCCAGTCGTTTCGGCAGCATTAGGTCGTTCCATGACGGCAGCTGTCATGATGGGGGCAATGTTAAAAGGTGATGATAAAATCACGGTTAAAATCGAAGGGAACGGTCCAATCGGTCCAATGGTAATCGATGCAGATGCAAAGGGAGATGTGCGTGGTTTCGTCACAAACCCACAGGTACACTTTGATTTAAATGAACACGGTAAATTAGATGTACGTGCGGGAGTAGGTACTGAAGGCGCATTAACCGTTGTAAAAGATTTAGGAATGCGTGATATGTTCTCTGGTCAAACACCGATTGTTTCTGGAGAGATTGCAGAAGACTTCACTTATTACTTCGCATCATCTGAACAAGTGCCGTCATCTGTAGGTCTAGGTGTTTTAGTAAATCCAGACAATACCATTTTAGCAGCAGGTGGCTTCATCGTGCAATTGATGCCAGGATGTGAGGAAGAAACAATTGCTGAAATTGAAAAATGTTTAACTTCCGTTGAACCCGTTTCAAAAATGATCGAAAAAGGCTATTCACCAGAGCAAATTTTAACTGCCGTATTAGGTGAAGGCAATGTGCAAATTCTTTCAACATTACCTGTTCAATTTCAATGCCAATGTTCAAAAGAGCGTTTCGGTGCAGCGATTATCGGTTTAGGTGTTCAAGAAATTCAAGAAATGATTGATGAAGATGGTGGAGCAGAGGCGCAATGTCACTTCTGTTTAGAGAAATATCACTTCGATCAACAAGAGCTTGAAGGCTTTATCGATGAAATCCAATCGTAATTTACATCAAACACCAGAAAATATACCGTATACGCAACGACGCTTAAAAACGAAACCAACATTATTACTGTTACTTGTATTATTTATCGGAAATATATTATGGTTTGTGCTTTGGTTACTCCCAAATGATGACTCGTCATCAGAAAACGACGGTAGCGAGCCGATCGCTACTGTCGACGGAGAAGCCATTACGAACCAACAATGGCTTGCTGCGATGGAAAGTCGCTATGGGAAAGAAACCCTTCGTCATTTAGTCAATGAGGCAGTGATGGAAAAAGCGGCAGAAAAATATAAAATTAAAGTGAGCGATGAAGAAATCGATTTAGAGATTGCTTTGTTACGTTCGGCACAAGATGCAAACGATACGACTTTACATAGTTTATCAACGGAACAATTGCGCCAAAAAGTGCGGGCACAGTTAATTTTAGATAAAGTCCTAACAAATGATGTTGTGGTAGAAGACGATGAAGCAGAGAGCTATTATGAAGAAAATCAATCGTTCTATAATGTACCGACAACCTATCGAACGAGCCTTATTGTTGTAAATTCCAAGGAAGATGCTGAGCGCGTTGAAAAGGAATTAAAAAATGGCTCGGAGTTTGATGTTTTAGCACGTGAACATTCGGTGGATGCTGCATCGGCGAGCTTGGGTGGCGATATTGGCTTTGTATCGTCTGAGCAAGCCTCAATCGACACGGCCATTTTTACTGTAGTTCAAAAATTAAAAGAACAAGAAGCATCCAAACCATTTGTGCTCCGTGATGGTCGCTATGCGATTGCAATGGTTTCGGAAGTTATGGAGGGGCATTCATTCTCTTACGGTGAAGTGGCGGAACAAGTGAAACGTCAATTAGCGCTAGAACAACTGCCACCTTCCATTACACCAGAGGCTTTCTGGGCGGAATTTGATGCACAATGGATATATGGAGAAAAGAAAAAATAATGATTCAATACGGCATGCCTAATACAAGGGTGTGTCGTTTTTTTTATAGGATATAAAAAATTTTCAAATAATTTGTGCAAATAATTGACAACTTTTCACGAGACTGATAAGATAAAAAATAAGTAAAACCTATTAACTTAGTAGGGATTGAGAGGGGAAAAATAATGAGTAAATTAGCAAACTCTGTGGCTGAATTAGTTGGTCGCACACCAATCGTAAAGTTAAACAATGCAACAGGTGAAAATGATGGGAACGTATACGTAAAATTAGAATACTTCAACCCGGGTTCATCAGTAAAAGACCGTCTAGCTTTAGCCATGATTGAAGCGGCTGAAAAAGACGGCTCATTAAAAGCAGGTGGTACAATTATCGAGCCGACTTCAGGTAACACAGGTATCGGTCTGGCGATGATTGCTGCAGCAAAAGGCTACAAAGCCATTTTAGTAATGCCAGAGACAATGTCAATCGAGCGTCGTAACTTATTGCGCGCATATGGTGCAGATTTAGTATTGACACCTGGTCCAGAGGGTATGAAAGGTGCGATTGCAAAAGCGGAAGAATTATCAGCTTCTGAAGGCTATTTCTTACCACAACAATTTAAAAACGAAGCAAACGCAGAAATTCACCGTTTAACAACAGGTCCAGAAATTGCAGAAGCCTTTGAAGCAGAAGGTTTACAGGTTGATGCATTTATCGCTGGTGTTGGTACGGGTGGTACAATTACAGGTGCTGGGGAAGTATTAAAAGAAAAATTCCCAGAAATCGAAATTATCGCGGTAGAGCCAAAAGATTCTCCAGTCCTTTCTGGTGGTAATCCGGGTCCACATAAAATTCAAGGGATCGGTGCAGGTTTCGTACCAGATGTATTAAATACAGAAGTATACACATCCGTATTCCCAGTAGAAAATGAAGTAGCATTCGAACACGCACGTAAAGTAGCGCGTGAAGAAGGTATTTTAGCGGGTATTTCTTCAGGTGCAGCAATTTACGCAGCAATCGAAACAGCTAAGCGTTTAGGCAAAGGCAAAAACGTAGTAGCAATTATCCCATCAAATGGTGAGCGTTACTTATCAACACCTTTATACCAATTCGAAGACTAATCATTCGTTCACGCAAAGCCATTCTAGTAAGGAAGCACTTACTAGGGTGGCTTTTTTAGTGGATAATAAAGTTAAAGTTATTCAAGGTAATTGATATAAGGAACGTCCATAAAGCGAGCTATTTTGTGTTTTTTTGTTTTTCTACTGACGAAAGCCGTATTTCCCTAGCAATTCTCTGTATTTTCAAGTTTAATTAAAGCAAATAGATAAAAGAAGGTGGACATAATATGCAGCAACTTGCAACGCACGTCTTTCCAATGACGAAAGATGATTTTTTTTATAGCTTTAAACAACAGACCAAGGATGTAAAACAACGCATATTTTTAGAAAGCGGGCGCGGTGGTCATTATACAATTGCTGCATGGGGCCCATTTGCAACGGCGCAATCAATCGAAAACAGCTTACAAATTACGTGGGAAAATGGCGAAACCGAAGTAAGGCAAGGAGAGGCATTGGCGCAGCTTGAACAATTTATAAAGCAATATGAAATCAAAGCGAATGAACAACTTCCAGATTTTCAAGGTGGGGCGATTGGCTTTATTTCGTATGATTATGCGCGTACGATTGAAGTGTTTGAATCGGCAACCATCGATGATTTACAGGTGCCTGACATTTATTTTTACTTATTTGACCATTGGGCAGTACATAATGTCGCAACAGATGAAGTGACACTGATGAAATTTACAACGAGCGAATTGGATTTACAGCAATGGCAACAGCAGTGGGAACAAGGGGCTACTACAGGGATTGCCCTGCGTCATTTCAATCAAGAAGCAGCAACCAATGTCGTACAAGATGAAAGCGAACTACAAGTATCGTTTGCTGGCGCGGATTTTGAAAAAGCGATAAGAAAAATCCAAAAATATATCGGGCAAGGGGATGTATTTCAGGTGAACTTGTCGGTACGTCAGGCAAAGAAATTATCGGCAGCACCTATTACGATGTATGAGGCGGTGCGTTCGTTTAATCCATCACCGTATATGGCCTATATCGAAAGTACGCATTTTGCGGTAGTTAGTGGTTCACCAGAATTACTCGTAAAGAAAAAGGGGACTGAATTATCCACACGTCCGATTGCGGGGACACGTCCGCGTGGGGCCTCTGCAGCGGAAGATTTGGCATTAGCCAATGAGTTAATTGAGCATGAAAAGGAAAGAGCAGAACATGTCATGCTTGTCGACTTAGAGCGCAATGACCTAGGTCGAGTGAGCGCATACGGCACAGTGGAAGTAAATGAATTCATGGTGATTGAGTATTATTCACATGTGATGCATATCGTATCCAACGTACGCGGACAAGTAGCGCCAGATAAATCAAATGCCGATGTGATTCGTGCTATGTTCCCAGGTGGCACAATTACTGGAGCACCGAAAATTCGAACGATGGAAATTATCGAGGAGCTGGAGCCTGTGCGCCGTGGTCTTTATACAGGTTCGATTGGGTGGATTGGCTATACGGGGGATCTAGAATTAAATATCGTGATTCGTACAGCCTATATTCAAGAGGGCATAGCGTATATTCAAGCGGGCGCGGGCATTGTCATTGATTCGATTCCGGCAAATGAATACGTGGAATCCATGAATAAGGCAAAGGCAATGTGGCAAGCAAAGGCGATGGCAGAAGAGGTGAGCAAATGATTTTAATGATTGATAACTACGACTCGTTTACGTACAATTTAGTGCAATATTTTGGGGAGTTCGGCTATGAATTAGTCGTAAAGCGAAATGATGCCATTACGATTGAAGAGATTGAGCGATTACAGCCAAAAATGATCGTTATTTCACCGGGGCCATGCACACCAAATGAAGCGGGCCAAAGCCTAAAGATTATCGAATACTTTGCTGGTAAAATTCCAATTTTAGGTGTGTGCTTGGGGCATCAAGCGATTGCGCAAGTATTTGGTGGTGATGTTGTCCGTGCCAAGCGATTAATGCATGGTAAAACGTCACCGGTGCATCATAAAGAAGTTGGTCTACATGCAAACAATAACAACCCATTTTTAGCGACGAGGTATCATTCCCTTATAGTAGAGCCAACAACCTTACCAGAATGTTTAGAAGTCACAGCCTGGACGGAAGAGGGCGAAATTATGGGGCTGCGTCATAAGGAATTTGCGATTGAAGGGGTACAATATCACCCAGAGTCCATTATGACAGAGGATGGGAAGCTGCTTTTAAAAACATTTATTGAAAACTATTGCTAGGGGGATTGCTATGCTTTGTTGGATGAATGGGGAGTTTATTGAAGAACAGGATTTACGTATTTCACCGTTTGACCATGGCTTTTTATATGGACTAGGCTTTTTTGAAACCTTTCGTACCTATAAGGGGAAGGCGGTATTTTTACCGAATCATTTTGGACGCTTGCTAGAGGCGTTAAAGGAATATCGTATTCATTTTCCTTATACGATAAAGGACTTAGAGGAAATCATCGAACAATTGAATGCGCAAGACGGAAATGAAGGCTATTTTCGTTTAAATGTTTCTGCAGGAGCACATGCGATTGGATTAGCGCCTTCAGAATATTTAGAGCCGACTGTTATTCTATTTCGTAAGGAGCTACCACAAGTAAAGCGTGGTACAGAGAAAGAAGCGGTTTGGTTAAAAACGCCCCGCAATTCTCCGGAACAGAATCAGCGCTACAAAAGCCACCATTATGGAAATAATGTACGTGCGCGCCTGGAGTTGCCTAACTTGGCGAAGCAGGAGGGCTTTTTTACCGATGTACAGGGTGTTGTAGCGGAAGGGATTACGTCAAATATTTTTTGGATAAAAGATGATATACTGTATACGCCTTCTACCGAAATCGGCATTTTACCTGGTATTACACGAGCGCTCGTCATGGATGTAGCAGAGATAATCGGAATTCCTGTAAGAGAAGGTCGCTTTTTGAAGTGGGAGCTAGAGCAGGCGGATGAGTGCTTTATTACGACAGCTGTACAGGAACTTGTGCCCATTTCACATATCGGTAAGGTTCATTTTGCTGGTAGTGAGGGACGCATTTATCAACAGTTGCATAATGGCTATATTGAAAAAATTGTGACGAGCTTAGGAGAATACAATGCTAGAAAATTATAAAACGTTAACGCTAAACCAGATTGAATTAGATTTTCACCGAGAAACTTTCGTCATGGGGATTCTCAATGTGACACCAGATTCGTTTTCGGATGGTGGTCAGTTTAATTCGATTGAAAAGGCTGTCGCACAAGCGAAAAAAATGGTTGCTGATGGCGCCAAAATAATTGATGTAGGTGGCGAATCAACGCGTCCAGGTTATACACGCATTTCGGATGAAGAAGAAATTGCACGTGTCGTTCCGGTAATTGAAGCGCTAGTGAAGGAAGTGCCAGCCATTATTTCAATTGATACGTATAAATCCAATGTAGCACGCGCGGCGATTCATGCGGGTGCACATATGATTAATGATATTTGGGGGGCAAAGGCTGACCCACAAATGGCGCAAGTGGCTGCAGAGTTACAGGTACCGATTATATTAATGCATAACCGTAAGGACGATGTGTATAGCCATTATTTCACAGATTTTTTACGCGATATAAAGGAAAGTATTGAAATCGTGCAATCCGCAGGTGTCCCAGCTGAGCATATTATACTGGATCCAGGTATTGGTTTTGTCAAAAACTTAGCGCAAAGCATTGAAACGATGCAGCGTTTAGATGAACTGGTGGCACTAGGCTATCCAGTCCTGCTTGCCACGTCTCGTAAACGACTAATCGGTGCAGTGCTTGACTTGCCGGTGACTGAGCGTGTTGAAGGAACAGCGGCAACTTGTGCGTTTGGTGTACAAAAGGGCTGCCATCTGATGCGCGTGCATGACGTAAAGGAAATTGCGCGTACAGTCAAAATGATGGACGCATTAGTAGGGAAATTCGAAGTACAAGGTGAATTAGCACCAAGACATTAAGGAGTTTGTGATGGATTATATTCATTTAAAAGACATGCAGTTTTTTGGTTATCATGGGGTATTACCTGAGGAAAACGTATTAGGTCAGCGTTTTCGTGCCAATGTATCACTAGCGGTAGATATGAAACGTGCCGGAGAGACAGATGAGCTAAATGATACGGTTAGCTATGTGGGTGTGTATGATATTTGTAAAGAAATAATCGAAGGGAAGCCTTATAAATTAATCGAGGCGGTTGCGGAAACGATTGCAACACGTATTTTAGCGCAGTATGAGGGGCAAGTATATGGTTGCCGTGTGGAAGTTATTAAGCCGGACCCACCCATTCCGGGCCACTATAAGGAAGTCGCTGTTGAAATTACGCGGGGGCAATTCGTATGAAGGTAGCGTATTTATCGATTGGCACAAATATCGGTGAGCGCGAGCAAAATTTGCAAGATGCCGTGCGCATGTTATTGGCGCATGAGTCAATAACTGTAACGGCGGTGTCATCGATTTATGAAACAGCAGCAGTAGGCTTTACAGAGCAGGCTGATTTTTTAAATATTGCGTTAAGCTTAAAAACCTCACTAAGTGCGCAGGCGTTATTACTGGTGTGTCAACAAATTGAAAATGACCTCGGTCGCGTGCGTGAATTCCGATGGGGTCCTCGCATTATTGATTTGGACATTCTATTGTACAATAACGAAACATACAACACAGATACATTGATTGTCCCACACCCACGCATGTATGAACGTGCTTTCGTGCTGGTACCATTAAAAGAGATTATGGTACAAAAATGTGATATGCTTAAAGATGTGCAAAATGCATATCAGGCATTCGATATAGAGAAAGAGGGCGTCAAACTGTGGAAGATGATTACTACGGTCGACGAATTCGTGCCTTCCGAAAACTAAAGCGAATTCAGCAAACCGGATTAGCAAAACGTATTGGTATATCTGTAACGATTTTAGGGCGGATTGAGCGAGGGGAAAAGCAACCTTCACAAGCGCAACTTCAATCCATTGCAGATGTATTCGACATAGATATTCAAGAATTAAAAGGGAACTAACCTTAATGGAGGGACAAATGTTGTCAACTATCGAACAAAAGCCGTTCCAAATTGGCGACATCGTCATGGATAACCGCGTTGTACTTGCCCCGATGGCGGGTGTGTGTAACTCGGCTTTCCGTTTAACCGTCAAGGAATTTGGTGCTGGTTTAGTATACGCAGAAATGATTAGTGATAAAGCATTAAATATTCGCAATCAAAAAACGATGGACATGCTTTATATCGACGCGCGTGAAAATCCAATGACACTTCAAATTTTCGGCGGCGACAAAGAAAATTTAGTGGAAGCGGCCAAGTATGTAGATAAACATACAACAGCAGACATTATCGATATTAATATGGGCTGCCCCGTCAACAAAATCATCAAATGTGAGGCAGGCGCCAAGTGGTTACTTGATCCGAACAAAATTTATGAGATGGTATCAGCAGTAGTGGATGCAGTAGACAAGCCGGTATCCGTAAAAATGCGTATCGGCTGGGATGACGAGCATGTTTTCGCTGTAGAGAACGCACTTGCTGCTGAACGCGCGGGTGTATCGGCGATTGCAATGCATGGTCGTACACGTGTGCAAATGTATGAGGGTAAAGCCAATTGGGATGTACTTGCAGAAGTGAAAAAGCATATTTCAGTACCATTTATTGGTAACGGTGACGTAGAAACGCCTCAAGATGCCAAGCGCATGCTAGATCATACAGGAGCAGATGCTGTCATGATTGGTCGCGCGGCATTAGGAAATCCGTGGATGATGTATCAAACGGTGCGTTATTTAGAAACGGGTGAGCTATTACCAGAGCCATCTCTTCGTGAAAAGATGGACGTTTGCCTCTTACACTTTGAACGTTTAAAAACGTTAAAGGGTGAAAAGGTAGCTGTGCTAGAAATGCGGAGTCATGCTTCATGGTATTTGAAAGGTCTTCGCGGCAACGGCAAAATTCGTAATGCTATCAATACAGCGGTAACAGAAGCAGATTTACGTACCGTTATTAACGGCGTAGTAGCGGAATATGAGGCAAATGGTAGGCTATTAGAAGAAGTATAAATTATGAAAGGCATCTATTTTAAATAGATGTCTTTTATTGTATAGCAGCAATCTTTTCACAGAATTATTAAACATTTCAAATTAATTCGAAACAGATGAATCGACAAACAAAATACTGTACAATAGAAACATTATGGACTATTGTGCCAAAATTGAGCGCAAAAATAATAAGGAGTGAAACACGTGTCAAATATCGAAGAATTAAACGACCAACTTTTGGTGAGACGCCAAAAGATGACGGATATTCAAGAAAACGGTATGGACCCATTCGGTAGCCGTTTTGAACGCACACATTTATCGAACGAAGTCATTGCAGAAAACGAGCAATACGACAAAGAATACTTACATGACAACCCACGCGAAGTTGTAATCGCGGGTCGTATCATGACAAAGCGCGGAAAAGGGAAAGCTGGTTTTGCCCACATTCAAGATTTAGGCGGTCAAATTCAAATTTACGTGCGTAAAGATGCAATCGGTGAAGAAGCATATGAATTATTCAACAAAGCTGATCTTGGTGATATCGTTGGGGTAAAAGGGAATGTATTCCGTACACAAGTTGGCGAATTATCAGTAAAAGCTACTGAATTCACATTCTTAACAAAGGCATTACGCCCATTACCAGATAAATTCCACGGGTTAACAGACGTAGAACAACGCTACCGTCAACGTTATGTGGACTTAATGACAAACGATGAATCAAAAGCAACATTCATCTTACGTTCAAAAATTATCCGTGCAATCCGCAACTACTTAGATAACAACGGTTACTTAGAAGTAGAAACACCAATGCTACACACAATTGCTGGTGGTGCTGCAGCGCGTCCGTTTATTACGCACCATAATGCATTAGATATGGAATTATATATGCGTATTGCAATCGAGCTACACTTAAAACGTTTAATCGTTGGTGGCTTAGAAAAAGTATATGAAATTGGCCGTGTATTCCGTAACGAAGGTATTTCAACACGTCACAACCCAGAGTTCACAATGATTGAATTATATGAAGCGTATGCTGACTATAACGATATTATGGACTTAACAGAAGGCTTAATCGCACATGTGGCACAGGAAGTACTAGGTTCTACTTCTGTACAATACGGTGAAGATACAATTGAATTAGGTGTAGGCTGGAAACGTGTACACATGGTTGATGCAGTTAAAGAAGCAACAGGTGTAGACTTCTGGGTACCAATGACTGTAGAAGAAGCACGTAAGCACGCCGCTGACCACGGTGTAGAAATTAAAGACGCTCACGAAGTAGGACATATTATTAATGAATTCTTCGAGCAAAAAATTGAAGAAACATTAGTACAACCTACATTTGTAACAGGTCACCCAGTGGAAATCTCTCCGTTAGCGAAGAAGAACCCAGAAGACCCACGCTTCACAGATCGTTTCGAATTATTCATCGTTCGTCGTGAGCATGCAAATGCATTCACAGAATTAAATGATCCAATCGATCAACGTGAACGTTTTGAAGCGCAAATGGCTGAAAAAGCTGCCGGTAACGATGAAGCACATGAAATGGATAATGATTTCATTGAAGCATTAGAGTACGGTATGCCTCCAACAGGTGGTTTAGGAATCGGTATTGACCGTTTAGTTATGTTATTAACAAACGCACCGTCAATCCGTGATGTGTTATTATTCCCAACAATGAGACATACAGCAAAGTAAAATAAAAAACTAAGCAGGCGAGCCAATAAAAAGGTTTGCCTGTTTTTTTGAAGAGATTTTGATAAGTTGCTGATGGGTTAATAAGTGAATAATAAATAAAAATCAAAATTAATTAATATTTTTCTAGAAAAACTATTGCATTATAATTTAATAAGTGATAAATTATTACTTGTCGTTAAAACGAAACGATGATATCATAAAAAACTTTACTTACCATAACAGAAATGTTAAGGTATTAAAGTTACTGATTTTAAACTACATATCGAAAACTTTATGAAAAAAGTTGTTGACATGGAGATTTAGAAGTGATAAGATATAAAAGTTGTCACAAACGACAACGACATGAACCTTGAAAACTGAACAAGCAACGTTAATGAATATAGCTTCTTAAATGAAGCAAAAATGATTTCTAACCTAATAGTTAGAATCGCTAGCAAAGCAAATGAGCTTTCAAACTACTTTTATGGAGAGTTTGATCCTGGCTCAGGACGAACGCTGGCGGCGTGCCTAATACATGCAAGTCGAGCGAATGAATAGAGAAGCTTGCTTCTCTATGATTTAGCGGCGGACGGGTGAGTAACACGTGGGTAACCTGCCCTATAGACTGGGATAACTTCGGGAAACCGGAGCTAATACCGGATAATACTTTGAACCACATGGTTTAAAGTTGAAAGATGGTTTTGCTATCACTATAGGATGGACCCGCGGCGCATTAGCTAGTTGGTGAGGTAACGGCTCACCAAGGCAACGATGCGTAGCCGACCTGAGAGGGTGATCGGCCACACTGGGACTGAGACACGGCCCAGACTCCTACGGGAGGCAGCAGTAGGGAATCTTCCACAATGGACGAAAGTCTGATGGAGCAACGCCGCGTGAGTGAAGAAGGATTTCGGTTCGTAAAACTCTGTTGCAAGGGAAGAACAAGTAGCGTAGTAACTGGCGCTACCTTGACGGTACCTTGTTAGAAAGCCACGGCTAACTACGTGCCAGCAGCCGCGGTAATACGTAGGTGGCAAGCGTTGTCCGGAATTATTGGGCGTAAAGCGCGCGCAGGTGGTTCCTTAAGTCTGATGTGAAAGCCCCCGGCTCAACCGGGGAGGGTCATTGGAAACTGGGGAACTTGAGTGCAGAAGAGGATAGTGGAATTCCAAGTGTAGCGGTGAAATGCGTAGAGATTTGGAGGAACACCAGTGGCGAAGGCGACTGTCTGGTCTGTAACTGACACTGAGGCGCGAAAGCGTGGGGAGCAAACAGGATTAGATACCCTGGTAGTCCACGCCGTAAACGATGAGTGCTAAGTGTTGGGGGGTTTCCGCCCCTCAGTGCTGCAGCTAACGCATTAAGCACTCCGCCTGGGGAGTACGGTCGCAAGACTGAAACTCAAAGGAATTGACGGGGGCCCGCACAAGCGGTGGAGCATGTGGTTTAATTCGAAGCAACGCGAAGAACCTTACCAGGTCTTGACATCCCATTGACCACTGTAGAGATACAGTTTTCCCTTCGGGGACAACGGTGACAGGTGGTGCATGGTTGTCGTCAGCTCGTGTCGTGAGATGTTGGGTTAAGTCCCGCAACGAGCGCAACCCTTGTTCTTAGTTGCCATCATTTAGTTGGGCACTCTAAGGAGACTGCCGGTGATAAACCGGAGGAAGGTGGGGATGACGTCAAATCATCATGCCCCTTATGACCTGGGCTACACACGTGCTACAATGGACGGTACAAACGGTTGCCAACCCGCGAGGGGGAGCTAATCCGATAAAACCGTTCTCAGTTCGGATTGTAGGCTGCAACTCGCCTACATGAAGCCGGAATCGCTAGTAATCGCGGATCAGCATGCCGCGGTGAATACGTTCCCGGGCCTTGTACACACCGCCCGTCACACCACGAGAGTTTGTAACACCCGAAGTCGGTGAGGTAACCTTTTGGAGCCAGCCGCCGAAGGTGGGATAGATGATTGGGGTGAAGTCGTAACAAGGTAGCCGTATCGGAAGGTGCGGCTGGATCACCTCCTTTCTAAGGATATATTCGGAAACCTTCTCTTGGAGAAGGGGCTCATTAACGTTTGCTGTTCAGTTTTGAAGGTTCATTCTTAGTTGAATGAAATACTTCAAAACTTTGTTCTTTGAAAACTGGATAAAACGACATTGATAAGTAATAAACAAACATAGATCAAGAAATTGATCGTGCAATATCCTTAAAATCTTACTTTTTAAGTAAGTTTAACTTTTGGTTAAGTTAATAAGGGCGCACGGTGGATGCCTTGGCACTAGGAGTCGATGAAGGACGGCACTAACACCGATATGCCTCGGGGAGCTGTAAGTAAGCTTTGATCCGGGGATTTCCGAATGGGGGAACCCACTATCTTTAATCGGATAGTATCTACACGTGAATACATAGCGTGATGAGGACAGACGCAGGGAACTGAAACATCTAAGTACCTGCAGGAACAGAAAGAAAATTCGATTCCCTGAGTAGCGGCGAGCGAAACGGGAAGAGCCCAAACCAAAGAGCTTGCTCTTTGGGGTTGTAGGACACTCTATACGGAGTTACAAAAGAATGATTTAGGCGAAGCGACTTGGAAAGGTCCGCAAGAGAAGGTAACAGCCCTGTAGCCAAAAAGTCATTCCCTCCAGAGTGGATCCTGAGTACGGCGGAACACGTGAAATTCCGTCGGAATCCGGGAGGACCATCTCCCAAGGCTAAATACTACCTAGTGACCGATAGTGAACCAGTACCGTGAGGGAAAGGTGAAAAGCACCCCGGAAGGGGAGTGAAATAGAACCTGAAACCGTGTGCCTACAAGTAGTTAGAGCCCGTTAATGGGTGATAGCGTGCCTTTTGTAGAATGAACCGGCGAGTTACGATTACGTGCGAGGTTAAGTTGAGAAGACGGAGCCGCAGCGAAAGCGAGTCTGAATAGGGCGAATTAGTATGTAGTCGTAGACCCGAAACCAGGTGATCTACCCATGTCCAGGATGAAGGTGAGGTAACACTTACTGGAGGTCCGAACCCACGTACGTTGAAAAGTGCGGGGATGAGGTGTGGGTAGCGGAGAAATTCCAATCGAACTTGGAGATAGCTGGTTCTCTCCGAAATAGCTTTAGGGCTAGCCTCGTGATGAAGAATACCGGAGGTAGAGCACTGTTTGGACTAGGGGGGCATCTCGCTTTACCGAATTCAGACAAACTCCGAATGCCGGATATTTATACACGGGAGTCAGACTGCGAGTGATAAGATCCGTAGTCAAGAGGGAAACAGCCCAGACCACCAGCTAAGGTCCCAAAGTAATCGTTAAGTGGAAAAGGATGTGGCGTTGCTTAGACAACCAGGATGTTGGCTTAGAAGCAGCCATCATTTAAAGAGTGCGTAATAGCTCACTGGTCGAGTGACGCTGCGCCGAAAATGTATCGGGGCTAAACGATTCACCGAAGCTGTGGATGCATACCGTTGGTATGCGTGGTAGGAGAGCGTTCTAAGGGCGTTGAAGTCAGACCGGAAGGACTGGTGGAGCGCTTAGAAGTGAGAATGCCGGTATGAGTAGCGAAACATGGGTGAGAATCCCATGCACCGTATGACTAAGGTTTCCTGAGGAAGGCTCGTCCGCTCAGGGTTAGTCGGGACCTAAGCCGAGGCCGATAGGCGTAGGCGATGGACAACAGGTTGATATTCCTGTACTACCTCCCCACCGTTTGAGAAATGGGGGGACGCAGTAGGGTAGGGTAAGCAGAGCGTTGGTTGTCTCTGTTCAAGCAGTAAGGTGTGTGCGTAGGCAAATCCGCGTACTGTAACATTGAGCTGTGATGACGACTCCGTATGGAGGAAGTTCCTGATCTCACACTGCCAAGAAAAGCCTCTATCGAGGTGGGAGGTACCCGTACCGCAAACCGACACAGGTAGTCGAGGAGAGAATCCTAAGGTGTGCGAGAGAACTCTCGTTAAGGAACTCGGCAAAATGACCCCGTAACTTCGGGAGAAGGGGTGCTCTTGAGCGTGCAAGCGCACGAGAGCCGCAGTGAATAGGCCCAGGCGACTGTTTAGCAAAAACACAGGTCTCTGCAAAACCGTAAGGTGACGTATAGGGGCTGACGCCTGCCCGGTGCTGGAAGGTTAAGAGGAGTGGTTAGCGCAAGCGAAGCTGCGAATTGAAGCCCCAGTAAACGGCGGCCGTAACTATAACGGTCCTAAGGTAGCGAAATTCCTTGTCGGGTAAGTTCCGACCCGCACGAAAGGCGTAACGATCTGGGCACTGTCTCAACGAGAGACTCGGTGAAATTATAGTACCTGTGAAGATGCAGGTTACCCGCGACAGGACGGAAAGACCCCGTGGAGCTTTACTGTAGCTTGATATTGAATTTTGGTACAACTTGTACAGGATAGGTAGGAGCCAGAGATCTCGGAGCGCCAGCTTCGAAGGAGGCGTCGGTGGGATACTACCCTGGTTGTATTGAACTTCTAACCCATGCCCCTTAGCGGGGTAGGAGACAGTGTCAGGCGGACAGTTTGACTGGGGCGGTCGCCTCCTAAAAGGTAACGGAGGCGCCCAAAGGTTCCCTCAGAATGGTTGGAAATCATTCGCAGAGTGTAAAGGCATAAGGGAGCTTGACTGCGAGACCTACAAGTCGAGCAGGGTCGAAAGACGGGCTTAGTGATCCGGTGGTTCCGCATGGAAGGGCCATCGCTCAACGGATAAAAGCTACCCCGGGGATAACAGGCTTATCTCCCCCAAGAGTCCACATCGACGGGGAGGTTTGGCACCTCGATGTCGGCTCATCGCATCCTGGGGCTGTAGTCGGTCCCAAGGGTTGGGCTGTTCGCCCATTAAAGCGGTACGCGAGCTGGGTTCAGAACGTCGTGAGACAGTTCGGTCCCTATCCGTCGTGGGCGTAGGAAATTTGAGAGGAGCTGTCCTTAGTACGAGAGGACCGGGATGGACACACCGCTGGTGTACCAGTTGTCTTGCCAAAGGCATCGCTGGGTAGCTATGTGTGGACGGGATAAGTGCTGAAAGCATCTAAGCATGAAGCCCCCCTCAAGATGAGATTTCCCATTACGCAAGTAAGTAAGACCCCTGAAAGACGATCAGGTAGATAGGTTCGAGGTGGAAGTGTGGCGACACATGTAGCTGACGAATACTAATCGGTCGAGGACTTAACCACATGTTTACGAACATCAATGAAACGTTTATCCAGTTTTGAAAGAATGAAATTTATTAATAATACTTGACATATGAGTTTAGTATGATATAATAAAAAATGTCTTTTAATACATAGTCTAGTGATGATGGCAAAGAGGTCACACCTGTTCCCATACCGAACACAGAAGTTAAGCTCTTTAGCGCCGATGGTAGTTGGGGGTTTCCCCCTGTGAGAGTAGGACATCGCTAGGCTTTATTACCCAGGAGGATTAGCTCAGCTGGGAGAGCACCTGCCTTACAAGCAGGGGGTCGGCGGTTCGAGCCCGTCATCCTCCACCATATCTAAAATGCCGGTGTAGCTCAGTTGGTAGAGCAACTGACTTGTAATCAGTAGGTCGAGGGTTCGACTCCTTTCGCCGGCACCATTTTAGAGAGCCATTAGCTCAGTCGGTAGAGCATCTGACTTTTAATCAGAGGGTCGAAGGTTCGAGTCCTTCATGGCTCACCAGTTTTATATTGCGGGTGTGGCGGAATTGGCAGACGCACTAGACTTAGGATCTAGCGCCGCAAGGCGTGGGGGTTCGACTCCCTTCACCCGCACCATTTAATTTTATAACTGTCAGATTAAAAATATCTTATGCATTTTGCGGAAGTAGTTCAGTGGTAGAACACCACCTTGCCAAGGTGGGGGTCGCGAGTTCGAACCTCGTCTTCCGCTCCAAAATGCCGGGGTGGCGGAACTGGCAGACGCACAGGACTTAAAATCCTGCGGTGAGTGATCACCGTGCCGGTTCGATTCCGGCCCTCGGCACCATTTAATTTATTTTAATATATATTGCGCGCCCGTAGCTCAATTGGATAGAGCGTCTGACTACGGATCAGAAGGTTATGGGTTCGACTCCTGTCGGGCGCGCCAGATTATCGGAATGTAGCTCAGCTTGGTAGAGCACTTGGTTTGGGACCAAGGGGTCGTAGGTTCGAATCCTGTCATTCCGACCATTTAATGGGGCCTTAGCTCAGCTGGGAGAGCGCCTGCCTTGCACGCAGGAGGTCAGCGGTTCGATCCCGCTAGGCTCCACCATGAACCTTGAAAACTGAACAAGCAACGTTAATGAATACAGCTTCTTAAATGAAGCAAAAATGATTTCTAACCTAATAGTTAGAATCGCTAGCAAAGCAAATGAGCTTTCAAACTACTTTTATGGAGAGTTTGATCCTGGCTCAGGACGAACGCTGGCGGCGTGCCTAATACATGCAAGTCGAGCGAATGAATAGAGAAGCTTGCTTCTCTATGATTTAGCGGCGGACGGGTGAGTAACACGTGGGTAACCTGCCCTATAGACTGGGATAACTTCGGGAAACCGGAGCTAATACCGGATAATACTTTGAACCACATGGTTTAAAGTTGAAAGATGGTTTTGCTATCACTATAGGATGGACCCGCGGCGCATTAGCTAGTTGGTGAGGTAACGGCTCACCAAGGCAACGATGCGTAGCCGACCTGAGAGGGTGATCGGCCACACTGGGACTGAGACACGGCCCAGACTCCTACGGGAGGCAGCAGTAGGGAATCTTCCACAATGGACGAAAGTCTGATGGAGCAACGCCGCGTGAGTGAAGAAGGATTTCGGTTCGTAAAACTCTGTTGCAAGGGAAGAACAAGTAGCGTAGTAACTGGCGCTACCTTGACGGTACCTTGTTAGAAAGCCACGGCTAACTACGTGCCAGCAGCCGCGGTAATACGTAGGTGGCAAGCGTTGTCCGGAATTATTGGGCGTAAAGCGCGCGCAGGTGGTTCCTTAAGTCTGATGTGAAAGCCCCCGGCTCAACCGGGGAGGGTCATTGGAAACTGGGGAACTTGAGTGCAGAAGAGGATAGTGGAATTCCAAGTGTAGCGGTGAAATGCGTAGAGATTTGGAGGAACACCAGTGGCGAAGGCGACTGTCTGGTCTGTAACTGACACTGAGGCGCGAAAGCGTGGGGAGCAAACAGGATTAGATACCCTGGTAGTCCACGCCGTAAACGATGAGTGCTAAGTGTTGGGGGGTTTCCGCCCCTCAGTGCTGCAGCTAACGCATTAAGCACTCCGCCTGGGGAGTACGGTCGCAAGACTGAAACTCAAAGGAATTGACGGGGGCCCGCACAAGCGGTGGAGCATGTGGTTTAATTCGAAGCAACGCGAAGAACCTTACCAGGTCTTGACATCCCATTGACCACTGTAGAGATACAGTTTTCCCTTCGGGGACAACGGTGACAGGTGGTGCATGGTTGTCGTCAGCTCGTGTCGTGAGATGTTGGGTTAAGTCCCGCAACGAGCGCAACCCTTGTTCTTAGTTGCCATCATTTAGTTGGGCACTCTAAGGAGACTGCCGGTGATAAACCGGAGGAAGGTGGGGATGACGTCAAATCATCATGCCCCTTATGACCTGGGCTACACACGTGCTACAATGGACGGTACAAACGGTTGCCAACCCGCGAGGGGGAGCTAATCCGATAAAACCGTTCTCAGTTCGGATTGTAGGCTGCAACTCGCCTACATGAAGCCGGAATCGCTAGTAATCGCGGATCAGCATGCCGCGGTGAATACGTTCCCGGGCCTTGTACACACCGCCCGTCACACCACGAGAGTTTGTAACACCCGAAGTCGGTGAGGTAACCTTTTGGAGCCAGCCGCCGAAGGTGGGATAGATGATTGGGGTGAAGTCGTAACAAGGTAGCCGTATCGGAAGGTGCGGCTGGATCACCTCCTTTCTAAGGATATATTCGGAAACCTTCTCTTGGAGAAGGGGCTCATTAACGGTTGCTGTTCAGTTTTGAAGGTTTATGAATGAATTTTATATCTTTCTAAGAGGGCCTATAGCTCAGCTGGTTAGAGCGCACGCCTGATAAGCGTGAGGTCGATGGTTCGAGTCCATTTAGGCCCACCATATAAATTCTTTATATTACCTCTTATATATTTTTATTGGGGCCTTAGCTCAGCTGGGAGAGCGCCTGCCTTGCACGCAGGAGGTCAGCGGTTCGATCCCGCTAGGCTCCACCAAATCGTTCTTTGAAAACTGGATAAAACGACATTGATAAGTAATAAACAAACATAGATCAAGAAATTGATCGTGCAATATCCTTAAAATCTTACTTTTTAAGTAAGTTTAACTTTTGGTTAAGTTAATAAGGGCGCACGGTGGATGCCTTGGCACTAGGAGTCGATGAAGGACGGCACTAACACCGATATGCCTCGGGGAGCTGTAAGTAAGCTTTGATCCGGGGATTTCCGAATGGGGGAACCCACTATCTTTAATCGGATAGTATCTACACGTGAATACATAGCGTGATGAGGACAGACGCAGGGAACTGAAACATCTAAGTACCTGCAGGAACAGAAAGAAAATTCGATTCCCTGAGTAGCGGCGAGCGAAACGGGAAGAGCCCAAACCAAAGAGCTTGCTCTTTGGGGTTGTAGGACACTCTATACGGAGTTACAAAAGAATGATTTAGGCGAAGCGACTTGGAAAGGTCCGCAAGAGAAGGTAACAGCCCTGTAGCCAAAAAGTCATTCCCTCCAGAGTGGATCCTGAGTACGGCGGAACACGTGAAATTCCGTCGGAATCCGGGAGGACCATCTCCCAAGGCTAAATACTACCTAGTGACCGATAGTGAACCAGTACCGTGAGGGAAAGGTGAAAAGCACCCCGGAAGGGGAGTGAAATAGAACCTGAAACCGTGTGCCTACAAGTAGTTAGAGCCCGTTAATGGGTGATAGCGTGCCTTTTGTAGAATGAACCGGCGAGTTACGATTACGTGCGAGGTTAAGTTGAGAAGACGGAGCCGCAGCGAAAGCGAGTCTGAATAGGGCGAATTAGTATGTAGTCGTAGACCCGAAACCAGGTGATCTACCCATGTCCAGGATGAAGGTGAGGTAACACTTACTGGAGGTCCGAACCCACGTACGTTGAAAAGTGCGGGGATGAGGTGTGGGTAGCGGAGAAATTCCAATCGAACTTGGAGATAGCTGGTTCTCTCCGAAATAGCTTTAGGGCTAGCCTCGTGATGAAGAATACCGGAGGTAGAGCACTGTTTGGACTAGGGGGGCATCTCGCTTTACCGAATTCAGACAAACTCCGAATGCCGGATATTTATACACGGGAGTCAGACTGCGAGTGATAAGATCCGTAGTCAAGAGGGAAACAGCCCAGACCACCAGCTAAGGTCCCAAAGTAATCGTTAAGTGGAAAAGGATGTGGCGTTGCTTAGACAACCAGGATGTTGGCTTAGAAGCAGCCATCATTTAAAGAGTGCGTAATAGCTCACTGGTCGAGTGACGCTGCGCCGAAAATGTATCGGGGCTAAACGATTCACCGAAGCTGTGGATGCATACCGTTGGTATGCGTGGTAGGAGAGCGTTCTAAGGGCGTTGAAGTCAGACCGGAAGGACTGGTGGAGCGCTTAGAAGTGAGAATGCCGGTATGAGTAGCGAAACATGGGTGAGAATCCCATGCACCGTATGACTAAGGTTTCCTGAGGAAGGCTCGTCCGCTCAGGGTTAGTCGGGACCTAAGCCGAGGCCGATAGGCGTAGGCGATGGACAACAGGTTGATATTCCTGTACTACCTCCCCACCGTTTGAGAAATGGGGGGACGCAGTAGGGTAGGGTAAGCAGAGCGTTGGTTGTCTCTGTTCAAGCAGTAAGGTGTGTGCGTAGGCAAATCCGCGTACTGTAACATTGAGCTGTGATGACGACTCCGTATGGAGGAAGTTCCTGATCTCACACTGCCAAGAAAAGCCTCTATCGAGGTGGGAGGTACCCGTACCGCAAACCGACACAGGTAGTCGAGGAGAGAATCCTAAGGTGTGCGAGAGAACTCTCGTTAAGGAACTCGGCAAAATGACCCCGTAACTTCGGGAGAAGGGGTGCTCTTGAGCGTGCAAGCGCACGAGAGCCGCAGTGAATAGGCCCAGGCGACTGTTTAGCAAAAACACAGGTCTCTGCAAAACCGTAAGGTGACGTATAGGGGCTGACGCCTGCCCGGTGCTGGAAGGTTAAGAGGAGTGGTTAGCGCAAGCGAAGCTGCGAATTGAAGCCCCAGTAAACGGCGGCCGTAACTATAACGGTCCTAAGGTAGCGAAATTCCTTGTCGGGTAAGTTCCGACCCGCACGAAAGGCGTAACGATCTGGGCACTGTCTCAACGAGAGACTCGGTGAAATTATAGTACCTGTGAAGATGCAGGTTACCCGCGACAGGACGGAAAGACCCCGTGGAGCTTTACTGTAGCTTGATATTGAATTTTGGTACAACTTGTACAGGATAGGTAGGAGCCAGAGATCTCGGAGCGCCAGCTTCGAAGGAGGCGTCGGTGGGATACTACCCTGGTTGTATTGAACTTCTAACCCATGCCCCTTAGCGGGGTAGGAGACAGTGTCAGGCGGACAGTTTGACTGGGGCGGTCGCCTCCTAAAAGGTAACGGAGGCGCCCAAAGGTTCCCTCAGAATGGTTGGAAATCATTCGCAGAGTGTAAAGGCATAAGGGAGCTTGACTGCGAGACCTACAAGTCGAGCAGGGTCGAAAGACGGGCTTAGTGATCCGGTGGTTCCGCATGGAAGGGCCATCGCTCAACGGATAAAAGCTACCCCGGGGATAACAGGCTTATCTCCCCCAAGAGTCCACATCGACGGGGAGGTTTGGCACCTCGATGTCGGCTCATCGCATCCTGGGGCTGTAGTCGGTCCCAAGGGTTGGGCTGTTCGCCCATTAAAGCGGTACGCGAGCTGGGTTCAGAACGTCGTGAGACAGTTCGGTCCCTATCCGTCGTGGGCGTAGGAAATTTGAGAGGAGCTGTCCTTAGTACGAGAGGACCGGGATGGACACACCGCTGGTGTACCAGTTGTCTTGCCAAAGGCATCGCTGGGTAGCTATGTGTGGACGGGATAAGTGCTGAAAGCATCTAAGCATGAAGCCCCCCTCAAGATGAGATTTCCCATTACGCAAGTAAGTAAGACCCCTGAAAGACGATCAGGTAGATAGGTTCGAGGTGGAAGTGTGGCGACACATGTAGCTGACGAATACTAATCGGTCGAGGACTTAACCACATGTTTACGAACATCAATGAAACGTTTATCCAGTTTTGAAAGAATGAATTCTTTCAAACCAATAAGTGAAGTGATGATGGCAAAGAGGTCACACCTGTTCCCATACCGAACACAGAAGTTAAGCTCTTTAGCGTCGATGGTAGTTGGGGGTTTCCCCCTGTGAGAGTAGAACATCGCTTCGCACGAATGAAAAACCACTGAGAAATCAGTGGTTTTTTTGTGCTTTGTGCTATTAATTAAAAATATTAGAATTCTAATATGCTTCGCAACTGATTAATATAGGATTGACTAATAGGGAGTTCAGTTCCATCTTTCAGATGGATAATAAAGTTTGAAGTTAAATCACGAGTTATTTTTTTTATAAAGATAATATTAATAATATAAGAACGATGAATACGAATAAAAGTGCTAGGAAGCCTTGTTTGCAGCTCTTTTAAGGTAACGGCGGTTTTATATTGCTGCTTATTTGAATAAAACCATGTACGCTTTTGGAGGCTTTCAATATATGAAATTTGCTCAATCGGTACAGGAAACCAATCTTCTTGTTGTTTGCCAGTTAAAAATTGATATAAATTAGGTGCTTCTACTTTAAAGAGTGGTGGTAATACAACAACAAGAGCACCAAGTTGCCCATCTATTGTGATTGGATAACCAATTGCATAGTAAGGTGTATCGAATAAAGAGTTATCCATAACGGCGTCAATTTTTTTCTTCTCGTGTAGTATTTTATAGGCAATACTGTTCTTTGGTACAGGTGAGCCAATTGTTAATGAAAAGTTGTGATGGCCTGAACGGAAGTAAATAAATGTATCATTGACTGCAATGGCAATCGAGGCATCACTAGGAATCCAATCTTCTAAAATAATTTTATACTGTTCTAATACACTTTTTTCCACTTCAATTTTGTTTAAATTCAAATCGATTCCACTCCTTCTGTATTATCCAACTTTTAGTAACTTATCCTCCATATCCATTATTTCGTCCTGAAATTAACTTGTTTTATCAGAAAATAATGAAAAATTAAATTTTCTGTTATATATTATGTTACAGGAAGAACATCTGTTATGGAACAGTAAGATGATTGTTTTTTTAACAGAATTTTTATACACAAATGGGGAAGGTGGAAATTTTACATGGCAACTCGTCAAGAAAGAATCGAAGCTTTACAAAAGGATTGGGCAGAAAACACTCGTTGGAAAGGTATTGAGCGAGGTTATACAGCGGAAGAGGTTGTAAAATTACAGGGGTCATTCATTCAAGAGCAAACGTTAGCAAAACGCGGTGCTACACGCCTTTGGAAGTCGTTACATGAGCAACCATTTATCAATGCTTTAGGTGCTTTAACAGGTAACCAGGCAGTTCAACAAGTAAAAGCAGGTTTACAAGCAATCTACTTATCGGGGTGGCAAGTAGCAGCTGATGCAAACCTTTCTGGTCAAATGTATCCAGACCAATCATTATACCCAGCAAACTCTGTACCAGCAGTAGTAAAGCGTATTAACCAAGCGTTACAACGTGCAGATCAAATTGATCATTCAGAAGGTCGTGAAGATGGATTCGACTGGTTCGCGCCAATCGTAGCTGATGCTGAAGCAGGCTTCGGTGGTCCACTTAACGTCTTTGAATTAGTAAAAGGTATGGTTGAGGCAGGTGCTTCAGGCGTACACTTAGAGGACCAATTAGCTTCTGAGAAAAAATGTGGTCACTTAGGTGGTAAAGTATTATTACCTACACAAAACGCAGTACGTAACTTAATCGCGGCTCGTTTAGCAGCTGATGTAATGGGCGTTGATACAGTATTAATCGCACGTACAGATGCAGATGCTGCAGATATGGTAACTTCTGATATTGACCCACGCGATGCGGAATTCATTACTGGTGAACGTACTCCAGAAGGCTTCTACCGTACGAAACCTGGTATTAAGCAAGCAATCGCTCGTGGTTTAGCGTATGCACCGTATGCGGATTTAATTTGGTGTGAGACTTCTCATCCATCATTAGAAGAAGCGCGTGAATTTGCAGCAGCAATTCATGCTGAGTTCCCAGGGAAAATGTTAGCGTACAACTGCTCGCCATCATTTAACTGGAAAGCAAAATTATCTGATGAAGAAATCGCTGAGTACCAACGTGAATTAGGGAAGCTTGGTTATAAGTTCCAATTCATTACACTTGCTGGTTTCCACAGCTTAAACTACTCAATGTTCGAGCTTGCACATGACTACAAAGATAATGGTATGGCTGCGTATTCGAAATTACAACAAGCTGAATTTGCGGCTGAAAGTAAAGGATATACAGCAACTCGTCACCAACGTGAAGTGGGTACAGGATACTTTGATGAAGTATCACAAACAATTTCAGGTGGTCAGTCTTCTACTACTGCAATGGCTGGTTCAACTGAAACGGAGCAATTCGTGTAAGATTTACTTGGATATGAACAATGCCTAAGTTAAGTACTACAAATCATTAAATTTTAATAAGTGACGGTTCGTTTTTAGGATGCTATTGGGGGATAGTCATCTAGTAGAACTTTGTTATGCCGAAGCAGAGATCGAAGAAAAACTCACTATGTTACCTATTAAAATTTAACTTTTATGGATATAACTTTGAACAACTCTCAACTACTACATCAATGTCGAATTGGAACGCGGCGTTGATACGGGATTGCCTCCCACTATATATAAAACTTAGGGGTATTTTATAAAAGGAAATATGTCTTTCTAATCGGGATGGGGTTAGAAAGGCATTTTCTTATTTCTAAGAAAGGGGATAAAAGGAATGAAAAATCAAGAATTATTACTTGTACCGGGTCCGACACCGGTTGTTGATGAAATTTACGATGCGTTAGCAAGTGAAACGCGTGGACATACGGATCCGCGTTTTGTTGAAACGTTTAAACGAGCAATTGAAAATACGAAGCAGCTCTTTCAAACAGATGGAGAGGTGTATATTGTAGCGGGTTCAGGAACACTTGCGATGGAAATGGCTATTGTGAATACAGTAGCACGTGGGGAGCGGCTACTCGTTATTAGTCATGGTTATTTTGGAGATCGCTTTACACCGCTTGCGAAAGCTTTTGGTATGGAAGTGGACGTATTACAAGCGACATGGGGGGAACATATTGATTTAGCGCTTGTACAGCAAGCATTAAGCGATAACGTATATAAAGCGGTTACAATTACACATGCGGATACATCAACAGGCGTGTCTTCCGATTTAGACAAGCTAATTCCACTTATTAAGGCAACAGGTGCGCTTGTCATTATAGATGGTGTTGTGGCAACGGCTGCATTGCACGAAGATATGAGTAAGGCATACGGTGGGAATGAACAATATAAAATCGATATTGTATTAACAGGATCACAAAAAGCGATTGGCATTCCTCCAGGTTTGGCTATCATGGCTTTTAGCAAACAAGCATTGGCAGCGCGTGCACAAATGGAAAGTGTGCCAGCTTATTATGCAGATATTGAAAATTGGCGTCCGATTATGAACAACCCAGCACTGTATTTTGCGACGCCTCCTGTCAATTTAATTTATGCCTATGATGTAGCATTACAAATGGTATTGCAAGAAGGGATGAAACAACGTGAAGCGCGCCATATTGCGTTTGGTAAGGCCATTCGTGCAGCATTGTGTACATATGGCATGATGCCGCTAGCTAAGGAAGATGTAGCAGCACCTACATTAAGCTGTATTTTGTATCCTGAGGGTGTAGACGATGCAAAATTCCGTGCGAGTTTAGCAAATCAAGGAGTTATTGTGGCGGGGGCTTTGGCACATCTGGCAGGGAAGGCATTTCGTATTGGCCATATGGGAAATACGACGGCTTCAATGCTCGAACAAGCGGTTAGTTGCATAGGGAAATCCCTTCAAGAGCAAGGAATCCATGCAAATATTGAAGAAGCGCTACATGCATTTTCGGAGCAAATGGAGTTGTCTGTACGTAGCTAAATCGATCAAGGGTCTGTCCGAAAATTTACTTCGGTACAGACCCTTTTTTAGGAATGTTGTTCAATCGCTTGTTTTAGCCATCTTGTTGCTTCTTGATAGTCTTGTGCAACACCGAGCCCTTTTTTGTAGAGCATGCCGAGCTGGAATTTTGCTTTATTATGCCCTTGCTGTGCAGCAAGGCGATACCATTTGGCTGCTTCTTGATAGTCTTGGGCGATCCCTTCACCATTTGCATACATTTGTGCCAGTTGGAATTGAGCCTTGCTATGCTCTTTTTTTGCAGCAAGGGAAATCCATTTGAAGGCTTCGATAAAGTCTTGCTTTGTGCCAAGTCCTTTATCAAAAATATTTCCGAGTTGATATTGTGCACTGACATGTCCTTGCTCGGCAGCTAAACGATAGCAATGGCGAGCTTCATCGTAATTTGTTTTGGTGCCAAGACCTTTTTCATATAAAAGACCGAGCTGGTATTCGGCTTCTGCATCGTTTTGAGTAGTAGCCGCACGGAACCATTTAAAAGCTTCTTGGTAATTTGGCAAGTTTTGCTCATCGCCTAAAGCAAGTAATCCGAGCTGTAGCTGTGCTTGTACATGGTTGTGAATGGCCGCACGTTTGAGCCATTTACTACCGGTTTCCCTATGTCCTGTTTCGATATAGAGCATGCCTAAATCAAAATTCGCGCTAATATGTTCGTTTGCTGCTGCTTTTAACAGCCATTCGATTGCTTGTGTGTTGGCTATTTTAGAAGGTTGCTGTTTATAAATAAGACCAAGCGAATACTGCGCGTTCGTATGTCCATGATTGGCTGCGAGTGTGAGCCATTTGATCGCTTCTTCTTCATTTTGAGCAACCCCTTGGCCGGCTTTATAGAGCAGGGCGAGCTGGAATTGAGCGCTTGTATGCTGTTGCATAGCGGCTGATAAAAACCAGCAAGCTGCTTCTCCAAACGATTGCTTCACCCCTCGCCCTTTGGAATGCAGGTAGCCGAGATTGTATTGAGCGCTTGCATCCCCAGCGTTTGCCGCTTGTAAAAATAATTCTGCGGATTTTGTATAATCCTGAGCAACCCCTTGTCCATTATGATATAAAAAACCGAGATTGTTCATGGCACTCGTATTGCCCTGTGCGATGGCGAGCTCATACCATTTGGCGGCCTCCTTAAAGTTTTGGGGGACGCCCTTACCTTGATTATATAAAGAGCCAAGATTGTATTGCGCATCGGGATTGCCAGCAGTAGCGGCTAATTCGTACAGTTCTACGGCCTTTTGCTCATCCTGCTCGACCCCATTGCCAAGCTGATACAACACCCCTAGAGCATATTGCGCATTTGTATCGTGCTGATTAGCGGCCAGAGTATACCATTTAGCTGCCTCTTTATAATTACGCTTAACGCCCTTGCCATGATTGTACAAAACACCGAGATTGTATTGGGCGCTGCTATTGCCTTCTTGAGCTGCGACTAAAAACCATTTAGCGGCATCTTCATAATCCTGCGTTGCTAGATCAAATGGTTCATTGGAGCTAGTTGTTGGGAGATTTCCTACCTCTAATAGTGCATCTTTTGTTAATTTTTCGCCCTTGGATAAGTTATGAATATACCAGTCTGTGACATCAATTAAATAGTCCAATACCATTTGGGCTACTTTTGTATCGATTAATTCATTGGCATTCATGGATGACATTTTTTGAATTAAATTCATCAATAAATACATGCGACGTGGTTTTATTTTTTCAATAAAGTTTTTATTATTTAGGAGTGTGCGTAACTCACTTTTTGTGCCATCTTTGTTCATGTCTTTGGCGTATAAATCGCGTACGATAATGCTTAAGGCTAGATTTGCCTTTTTTAAAGACAGATTCGGCTTGGAAATGGTATATCGTGCAGCGCCTTGAAGTGCTTCCGTAAGTGGGCGATGTGTTTCTGGAATCGTATTGCAAATTGTTGTGAGTAAGTCGCGATCTACCATAATGGCGTCACTCCTTCCGATTTTTGTTAACTACTCTTTTTATCGGAAAGTTCTAAAAAAAGTGCAGTTTTTCTCTCAGCGGTCATGTCGGACATTGTAATTTGTTGGAATAGTCGATAAACTTTAGTAAAGAGTTCTAGTTTAAAGGAGCATAAAAATGGAGAAAGCTATTGTGTTAATCCCCGCATTGAACCCATTACCAACCATTGTGCACTTTGTAGAAAAGTTAAAAATGCTCGCAATCGAAAAAATTATTATTATCAATGATGGTAGTGATGTGAAATATAATGAGATTTTTAAGCAATTGCTCAAGCAAGATTGTATTGTTTTGACGCATGAGCGAAATATTGGAAAGGGTCAGGCGTTAAAGACAGGCATGGCTTATATTGCGAAATCGTCTTTACATGCAAAAGGGGTCATAATTGTTGGGGCGCATGGGCAGCATTCGATTTTAGATATCGAACAGATTTTGGCTAGCACAAAGATTTTTTCAGATGGTATTGTATTAGGCATTCGTGATTTTAAAGGTTCCGATTACCCACTAATTAGTCAGCTACATAATCGCGCTAGCTCCATGCTATTTGAGCTGTTTTTTCATAAGCGTTTATTAGATACACAGACTGGCTTGCGCTATATTCCGAGAGTGCATTTGTCCTGGCTTTTAAAGGTAAAGGGGGAGTCATTTCGCTATGATACGAATATGCTTGTTGAGGCCATTAAGCGAAAAATCCCTTTATACGAAGTGCCAATCGGTCATGCCAAATTGCGGAAAAACGCTATTCTTTACTATGATGAGGTAACGAATCACGCACAAGTATTGCAACAAATTTGGATTAATTTCTTTCATAAAGACGATTCAATGAATGAAACTTTTTCAAAGCGAAAACGTAAATAACTTGTACCTTACTTTGTGGAAATATTGGATGGAGGAAGCGTTATGGAACCTAATTACAATTTCGATAAAATGATTGACGGTCAGGAAAAACATTATACTGATAATAAATTTTTAAATAAATTTTCGAATTTCGGTGGAGGTTTAGGGAAAAAAGCGATGCAGGCAGCAGCAACCTTGTATGTTGCTCTGCGCAGTCCGGACATGCCAAAGACGAATAAAATAATTGTGCTTGCGGCGTTAGGCTATTTTATTTTACCGCTTGATTTAGTCGTGGACTTTTTACCTGTTGTCGGTTTGACAGATGACACATTTGTGATCTTAACGGCATTAGGAAAGGTGTATTTATCGATTACGGATGAAATGAAACTAGAGGCAAAGGAACTCGTTGAGACAAGGATTACTCAAAAACAGGAATAATAGCTAAAAAGGCTTATTTGCACGCGGATATGACGGGCAAACAAGCCTTTGAATTAATGAAGTTGAATTTGCTCAAATGCATGTAAGCCACGCTGAAAAATAGATTCTAGCGGCTTATCCTTACAAAGCTCGATGTGAATTGCTGGATACATTTGTTGAATTTCCTCTGTGACGGCCTGTAAAATAAACGGATTATGTTTGAGTACACCGCCGTTGAAAAATAATGAATGCGCTTCATTGTGATAGCCTATATTTTTTAACGAAGTGGTAATGAGCAAGACAAGTTCCTGTACCGCATCATGGGCAATTTTTTGTGCTACGGAGTCGTTTTGCTCAACCGCTTGCTGTAAAAACGAACTAAAATGGGCTAATCGACTATTTGTATAGTCCGATGAATAAATGTAATTGTATAGCTCATCGGTTGAATGGACTTGATGAGCTTGTAAAATAAACTCAGTTAATACGGTTGCTTCGTTGCGTCCATCAGCGGCGCGGAAGATAGCTTTGGCGATTTGCTTGCCAATCCAATAGCCGCCACCTTCATCTCCAATACGATGTCCCCAGCCCCCTGTACGGCTCATTTTTTCATCCATCAAGCTGTAGCAGATAGCCCCTGTTCCCGAAATAAGTAGACTAACATTGTTTTTTCCGAGTCCTTTAGCAGTTGCCTCCACATCATTTTCTAAAATGATATGACCAAATGTAAAGGGACTACGCTCAATACTTTGCTGAATCATTTCCCCAACGATTTTTTCATCCTGTAGAGTATCCACCCCGGCAATCGCAAATACCGCGACGTCGATGTGTAAGCTTGGTAAATGCGCGGCTGCACTGCGTAAAAGCCCTGTAAAGACGTGCTGTACATGCTCCACGCCAACTGCTTGGTAGTTTGAACTGGTAGATGTGGCACTAAAAAGCTCACGCCCATCTGCTGTGCGAATGGTCATAACGGTCTTCGTTGCGCCACCATCCACTGCTAGTATGTAATGATTAGTCATGCTGTCCCCACTCCTTTAAAATTTGGTTGAGCTTTTCTTCAGCTTGTAAAATCGTATCCGTTTTCTCACGTAGCCAGTTTTCAAGAGTGACGGTAGCGTTCGTAGCCTGCATTAATGATTCGCGCATCGTAGCGGGCGCAGGGCCACCTTTTAATGTTCGAATATGAACGAAGTATTCCGGCTGTATGGATTGGTAAAAGGCGATTTCGTTAATTTGTAATGCCTTTCCGGTTACTTCCATGCATTTCTCATTGGCTAATTGCCAGGTTAAGCCGCTAAGGGATTCCTGGTGCTGGGCAAGTAGCTCACGCACGCAAAGACTGACAATTTTATGTGATTGGCGGAATGAAATATTTTCAGAGCGCACGAGTGTATCGGCCAGCTCCGTTACGTTGGCAAAGCTGTTTTTCGCACGCTGCAATAGGCTCTCCTTATTAACATCCATCGTGACGATTAAGCTACCAAAAAGCTTGTAAATGCCGATTAATTTATCAATAGCGCGCCATAAGTAAGGTTGCATATCGTCTTCTGTATCGACAATATCTCCAAACGGCGTGTTGTGTACCATTTGTAAAACGGTTGAGGCATCCCCGACAACAGAAGATAATAAGGAACGCGTATGTTCGATGGATACGGGATTGCGCTTTTGCGGCATAATGGAGCTGATCTGTACATAAGGACTTGCAAGCTTAAAGGCATTGAACTCCTGTGTGGCCCATAATAAGAAATCCTGTGAAGTACGCCCTAAATTAAGTGCTGCTAGTTGGACAACACTTGCAGCCTCAGCAATATAGTCGGCCCCGGCTACAGCATCCCAGGCGTTTTCAATGAGATCGTCAAAGGCAAGAAGCTGTTGCATCCGTTCTCGACTAATTGGAAAACCTGTTGTAGTTAATGCAGCTGCCCCCATACTACTGCGGTTAATGGTTGTATAGGCGGCTTGCATTCGTTGATAATCGCGTGTTAATTGATCGATAACGGCCTTTAAATAATGGGCGAATGTCGTTGGCTGCGCTTGCTGCGTATGTGTATAGCCAATCATAATCGTTTCGACATGCTCCTCCGCAAAGGCGATGAGTGCGCTGCGTAAATTGAGAAGCTCTTGCATCAGCGTAAGCATTTTTTTTCGCAACGTCATGCGGTAAATGGCGATACCCATATCATTGCGGCTACGGCCAATGTGTAAATTACCTGAAATATCACCGCCGAGCTCAATTAATTTATTTTCAATCCGGAAAAATAAATCCTCGAATTGCGGGTTATAATCATGCGTTTTATAATAATCTAAATCTAATTGCTGGATGGCTTGCCCAATTTGTCGAGCCTGCTGAGAAGTCACTAAATGCTGTTCTTCTAGCATTTTTAAATGAGCGATATGAATTTGGACCATGGAATTTAAAAAATGTTTGCGTGCTTCGTCATAGGCGGGTTGTAGCACCATTTGACGATAGCTATTAGAAGGAAAATGAACGCCCTCTTTTTCATTCACTTGATTACGAAAATCTTGAAAAAACATGTCTTATTGCCTCCATTCAACGCACCATACTTCTAATTGTACACTTTAATTTTACAATTATTAGAATATTAAAGCAATTTAAAATGAAAAGAGCGAGCTGATTGGCTATCAGCTCGCTCTTTCGTTGTTATACCTTATGTTTTTTAGCAGCAAAATACGACGGTAATGTCATGCCGATCAGCACAAGCAGTATTCCACCGACTTGTAACACGGTTAAGCTTTCCTTTAAGACGATTACAGATACAATAATCGCTACAGGTAGCTCCATCGCACTTAAAATCGATACGAGACCACCGCCCACTTTTGGTGCAGCGATCGAAAATAATAAAATCGGTAAAATAATCCCGAAGAGTCCAAGTACTAAGCCAAACTTCCAAAGCCCCGCTGATAATTGTCCGTTCCATAAAATTTCAGGTGATAAAAATAATGAAATAACGACAAGAGAAACAATGGATAGGATGAAGGTACGCCCGATTGTCGTGACACCTTCCACAGGGCGGGAATTGACTTGTAAAAAGGCAGCAAAGCTAAAGGCAGCTGCTAAGCCAAGTGCCCATCCTTGCCAAGCAATTTGCGATAGATCCACATCTAAAATCCCGGCTGCTAAAATCGTTCCGGCAAGTAAAAAGCCGAGCGAAATCAGCTCGATGCGGCTTGGGAATCGTTTTTTTATAAAGCAGTCCATAAAAAGACCAATCCACGTAAATTGGAATAGCATAACGACTGCGAGTGATGCTGGTAAATAGTTTAAGCTTTGTCCATACACAATTCCGGTAACGGCTGTGAAGGAACCTGCTAATAAAAGGGTAATGGCACCGGATTTTGATACTTTTGGTATGGTGCGTTGTGTTGTAACAAAGAGTAAAAATGCTAAAAAGAAGCCAAAAAGATATTGGCTTGTAATTGCTTCAGCAGAGGTAAAGCCATGCTGCATTGCAACTTTTACAATGGTCGATAAAATCCCATAGCTACTAGAGGCAATGACGATTAATAATGGATAAATCCAATTTGGTTTCATAAGTACTTCTTCCTATTCTATTAGAGCGACTTCACCATATGATGAAACGGTTCGTTAATAATTGTCCACGGCTCTGTCACGACAAAGCCCATACGTTCGTAAAGCCGACGTGCATCTAGCTTTTCTAGTTCTACATTTAACGACAACTTTTGATAGCCAAGCTCTTTCGCATGTTGTTCAGAAAAATGGAGTAATTTTGTACCAATGCCGAGTCCACGGGCGTTGGGTGCAACACAAATCGTATCAATATAGTATTCATCAGGATGTGCTTCCACATCTAATGTTACGTGAATGTTTTTCTTGGCAAGCTGTTGTTCTAATTGGCGATCAAGCGCATCTCCCTGCTGCCCATCATATAAAACGACGATTCCTAAAATGTCGTTGTCCTTTACCGCTACAAATGTATTTAAATAGCTGTGACGATTTGTTGTTTCTGTAACAAATTGCTCCAAGGAATTAAAAATGCTTGATAAATCCTGCTCACCAGTTAAATTATTTGCAATGTCTCCAATCGCGTCATAAATTAAAGGAGCAATCTTTTTTGCGTCCTGTGGTGTTGCTTGTCGAATGGGAATTGTCATGTAAATCCTCTCCTTATCGAACAAAGTATAACAGAAATGTGACATATACGCGAAAAGAGTTACTGTCAGAATAGTATAAAGTTTTATGGATATATCATATTTGTGGTAAATTAATAAGAATAACAATGTCGGAGGTTAGACAACTCATGAGTCAGGTAGACAAAGAATTCGTGCTCATTTATGGAGACGCATTCGTTGATTATATTGCAAATGATACTACAAATACATCATTTACAAAGTTTTTAGGCGGTGCAACGATTAATGTTGCAGCGGGAATTAGCCGAATTGGTGCACCTTCTGCACTGATTACGATTACAGGGGATGACGAAACATCGGAATTTTGTCGTCAAGAGATTATGAATGAAGGCGTAAATTTAGACTATGCCGTATTTGATCCAACAAAACGTGTTAGCGGTGTGTATGTTCACTTAACGGAAAACTGCGAACGTGAATTTAAAGATTATGTCGATGAGACGCCACATTTACAAGTAACACCAGCGCAATTACAGGAAGAAGCATTCAAACGAGCTTCGGTATTTAATGTTTGCTCTGGGACAATGTTTGAACCTACTGCGCTTAAAACAACACGTGCAGCCGTTGATATGGCAAAGGACAAGGGTGCCATCATCGCGATTGATGCCAATATTCGACCACTGCGCTGGGAATCAGAAGAAATTTGCCGCGAAACGGTTGCCGAATTTTTTGAGGATGCGGATATTTTAAAGCTAACAGATGAAGAGCTGTTCTTCTTAACTGAAACGACAACAATTGAAGAGGGCTTAGCGAAATTAGACGAGCTATTAGTACCGATTGTGTTAATTACAGTAGGGGGCGATGGTGCCTATGCCGTATTGAATGGGGAAGTTATCCATGTTCCAGTAGAACGTATTGTACCTGTAGATACAACAGGCGCAGGAGATGCCTTTATGGCGGGTGTTTTACGCTACGTGCACTTCAACGGATTGCCAACCGTCAAAGAGGATTTAGTGAAATGTGTGGCCTTTGGCAATAAATTAGGTGCCCTTGCTGCAACAAAGGCAGGCGCATTAACTGCATTACCGAGCTATGAAGAAATTAAACATTTGATTGAACAATAAGATGATAAGGAAGCCCTAATGGATAAAAGGGGCTTCCTTATTTTATTTCGGCACTCTAAAAGCATTATGAAGTACAATCGCCCATGCAACCAATAGTTGACGAAAGTAATAAAATGTAACGTACATTCGCTATAAATTTGGCGGATTTATTTTTATAATGGACGGACAGAGGTGAAGGATGATGAATAATTTTCGATTTGCAGCTATTTTTACACAAAAGCGGAAGCAGCTGAATGTAACACAGGAAGACATCGCTCGTTATGTTGGCATATCCAGAGCGGCCGTTTCGAAGTGGGAGAAGGGGCAAAGCTATCCAGATATTTCGTTATTGCCGAGGCTTGCGGCATATTTTAATGTGTCGATTGATGATTTATTAGGCTACGAGCCACAAATGACCGAGCAACGCATTTTGACCACTTATGCGGATTTAGCAGCAAAGTTTACGAAGCTACCGTATGAAGATGTAGATCAGCAAATCGAAGCACTTGTTGAAGAATATTATTCGTGTTTTCCATTGTTATTGAAAATGGCTCAGCTGTATGTGAATTACTTTAATTTAGCGCCAAATAAAGAGGCGGCAACCCAAAAGATTCAACGCCTTTGTATTCGTGTGAAGGAATTTAGTGGGGATTATAAGCTTGTAAATGAAGCAACGATGATGGAAGCACTCAGCTATATTTTGCAGGGCGAACCGCAAAAAGTGCTGGCATTACTTGGTGAGGATGCCAAAGTACAACTTGGTGCGGAACAGCTCATCGCGACCGCGCAAACGATGCTAGGGCAAACCGATAAGGCAAAGGAAATTTATCAGGTGAACCAATACCAATATTTACTAGGTATGCTAAGCAATGCGAGTGAAATGTTGATGCTTGAAATGGCAAACCCCGCTTATTTTGAGCAAATTGTTACACGTGTGGAGACGGTATTTGATACGTTTCAGATTGAAAAGCTAAATGTGAATACGGTACTAGTATTTTATTTACGTGCGGCGAGTGGCTTTGCGGTGCAAAATCGCATAGAAGAGGCACTTCGCTGTCTAGCGCGTTATGTAAAAGTGTGCATTCAGATGGAGTTTCCAGTTCGGCTAACGGGTGATGCGTATTTTTACTTGCTAGAAGATTGGGTAAAGCGTGAAGTCACGTTAAACGCGCAATCACCACGTGACGATGAATCGATTAAAAAATCATTGTATGAAAGTGTTGCAGAAAATCCGATGTTTGAAGGTTTGAAAGAGCATGTACAGTTCAAAAGTTTAGTGAAAAATTTGCAGCATCATTTACGTGTAGGAGGTTAGAAAGATGGAAGCATTAGCGAATATTCCGTGGGGGCTTATTGCACCGTTATTAGTTTTACAATTGGTATTGGCGGTGGTCGCGATTATTGATATTGCTCGAATTCATGATACGCGTGGACCAAAATGGATGTGGATAGTCATTGCCCTGTTCGTCAATACACTTGGACCGATTGCCTATTTTATTTTTGGACGTAAACAGCAATGAAGACGTTGGAAGTAAGAAACTTAACAAAGCACTTTGGCGCGAAGCAGGTTGTGGAGGATGTGTCGTTTACTTTACAAGGCAATACCGCAACAGCATTGATTGGTCCGAACGGTGCTGGGAAAACGACAACACTTTCCATGCTCGCAGGATTACTTGAGCCGACAGGTGGTGAAATTTTAATACCAGATGTAGTGGATGTACGCACAGCGATTGGCTTTTTACCGCAATATCCACAGTTTTATTCGTGGTTGACGGCACTAGAATATATGGAAATGGTTGCAAATTTAAGCGGTGTGGAAAAACGTAGCGTCAAGGAAAAATGCAAAAAAATGCTAGCGTTTGTTGGTTTAGAACGGGCTATGCATAAAAAAACAGTTACTTTTTCGGGTGGGATGAAGCAACGTCTAGGGATTGCCCAGGCGCTTATTCATCAGCCCAAGCTTTTGTTATTGGATGAACCTGTTTCGGCACTCGATCCAGTGGGGCGCCGTGAAGTGATGAACTTATTAAAAGAAGTACAGCAGCAAACGACGATTTTGTATTCGACACATATTTTAAATGACGCCGAGGAAATGACGGATCAGCTGTTATTTTTACGAGAAGGGCGCTTAGTGGAACAGGGCTCATTAACAGAGGTGAAGGCGAAATTCGAGCAGCCACGCTTTACGATAACCTTTGCCGATGAACAGCAGGCCTTACAATTTGCAAGCCAATCAGAGCTGCAGGTGACTGTTGAAGGATATGAGGTATATGTAGATATTGCAAGCGGTTTACCGACAATGCACCAGCTGTTCAACCGATTAGCAATTGCACCCTATGAAATCGTGAAGGTTGAGCGTCAAACGGCAAGCTTAGAGGAAATCTTTATGAAGGTGGTGGGTGAGCATGCAGCAATTTAACGCATTATTGTTAAAGGAGTGGCGAGAGAGCTGGCGTAGCTTTAAGCTTTTATGGATTCCGCTTGTATTTGTATTACTGGGCGTCAGTGACCCGCTCGTCAATTACTTTATGGATGATATTTTAAAGGCGGTTGGCAATATGCCAGAAGGATTTACAATGACTATGCCTGAGTTGAAGCCAGCTGATTTACTTGCGGCTTCTACGGGTCAATTTCAATCAATAGGGATTATAGTGCTGATTGCTACTTATATTGGAGCCTTTAGTCGAGAACGCCAAAATGGGACCGCTACTTTACTCTATGTGCGCCCGGTTTCTTTTGCTGCTTTATTTTTCAGTAAATGGATGATTGCGAGTATAGTTGCGGTATTTAGCGCGGTGGCAGGTTATGCAGGGAGTATGTATTACACAGCATTATTATACGGGGCTGTGGAGTGGTCGAAGTTATTGGCGATGATTGCTACGTATAGTATGTGGTTATTATTTGTCATGGCGGTAACGATTGCCATGAGCGCGGCCTTTCAAACGTCGATTGCGGCGACCATTACAATTATTGTTTTGCCGATTGGATTGTTTATCGATGTATTGATTGGTACGTTTTGGGAATATACGCCGTGGAAGCTGGCAGGTTATGGAGTGGCGCTGCTAACGGATCATGTATTGATGAAAACCTATTGGGCTACTTTAGGGGTTGTTGGATTGCTTACAATCACCATGCTGCTATTTGGTATTTTCATGAGCAAACGCAATATGGGAAATGTAAAAATATAAAGGAATTGAAGACTTTGCAAAGTGTTTTGAACATAGAGCAAAGTCTTTTTTATATTCCTTATGTCGCAGGAGGTTGTATACTAACAGTATATTTTCCTATAATTAGTTATATAGTCATAATTAGCTCGATTTTGATGGGAGGAAAGAATTGTGCGAAATTCAGATCGTTTTTTAACGGCATTTAATCGAATTGATCATGCAATGAAGGACATTGTTGGAGCGAAGGACTTTATTGCATTTTACCGATTAATCGACCAGGCAAAAAAGAAAAGCCCACTTGTCCGAAAATATGAGGATGATTTACGTTCCTATGCGGATTTGCGTAACGCAATTGTCCATAATCGTACATCGATGGACTATGTCATTGCGGAGCCCCATTTGGAAGTGGTCGAAAAAATCGAACATATTGATAAAGTGTTAGCTAAACCAACATGTGTTGGACAATTATTCCGTAAACGTGTATTTATATTTCGGACGACGGATTCGTTAAAATATTTACTAAATGTCATACGGAAGCAAAAATACACGCAATTTCCCGTTTATAATGAACACAATCAATTTCAAGGACTGATTACGACGGTTGGTATAGCTAATTGGCTTGCGACCTCATTGACTGGTCCACAGCGTCAAAATCGCATTCCGAAATTAAAGGATATTTTACAGCATGAGAAGAAGAGAAAAAACTATCAATTTATTAGTCGGCATATGACGATTTATGAGGCAGAGGAAATCTTTAAGCAAGGTGTGGAGCGAGGGCGTCGTTTTGAAGCACTACTCATTACCGAGCATGGTCGACCTCATCAAAAGCTCATTGGCATCGTCACACCGATCGATATTATGAAGGTGGACTAGCATTTTTCACGCTAATATAGAATGATCCATTTTCTAAAATTTGTACATAATATAACGATTCAATATCATGAAAGTTTTTCTTGGCTAACTTTTTTAAGAGCCATTCTTCCGTTAGTTGTAGCTTATCCAAGTTTTCATAAATAATCTGACCATCGGAAACGAGTTCAGTTGGTAAGTATTGTGGAGCTGGAGCAGAAACATGAACGTCTTCTTTTGTAGCGGCTCGAGCAAGTGGTTTTTTCATGACGCTTAAATTTCCATTCGTTTCAAAAACAGCGTACAGTACCTCATCGAATGAAAAAATACTTTGTTCCCGCAATAGCATCGCCAATTCATCGGTGTGAAGGCGTGACTTTTTGAGATGATCATTTAAGATGACGCCGTTTTGAATAACAATCATCGGTTTGTCGTCGAATAATACACGGGCCTTTTTGGATTTTAATGAAACAAAACTCACCAATATCGTTAACACGGTCCACCAGATGAGTGAAATGAGTCCATCTAAAAACGGTGTTTCTACTTGGGCAGATATTTCAGCGGCAATGGAGCCGAATGTTATACCCGTAACATAATGGAAGAATGTAAGTTGGCTTAATTGTTTTTTTCCAATAATGCGTGCGAGGAGGAGTATCGCAAAAAACGCAAAAGTTGAACGCATTAACATTTCCCATAAATTTAATTCCATTGACATCACTCCTTATAATCGGTAGCATGGACAAAAAATAATGGAAGTATGCGACTTTCTAAATAGAAAGAATGTGATGATATGTCAACAACAGCGGTGAAACAATCGAATCCCATCTATCCAATTATGGTTGCAATTGGTGTTTGTCACTTAATTAACGATACGATGCAAGCCGTTATTCCTGCGATGTTCCCGCTATTAGAACGTGATTTAGGGCTTACATTTACACAGCTTGGGATGATTTCGTTTGTGTTAAATATGTTTGCAAGCTTACTACAGCCGGCCGTTGGATTTATAACAGATAAACGTCCATTTCCATATGCATTGCCACTTGGAATGGTCAGCTCGTTTATTGGCTTGACCTTACTCATTTTATCTACGCAGTATTGGATGATTTTAGTGTCGGTGTTATTTTTAGGGCTTGGCTCGGCGGTGTTTCATCCAGAAGGCTCGCGTGTATCCTTTATGGCAGCAGGGACTAAGCGTGGTTTAGCACAGTCCATTTATCAAGTGGGTGGCAATTCTGGGCAAGCGCTTGCTCCATTACTCAGTGCGTTTGTTATTTTACCCTTTGGTATGAAGGGTGCAGCGATGGTATTAGTATTAACGTCAATTGGGATTTTTTTATTAACGAAAATTGCTGCCTGGTATAAGCGTCAACTAGAGGCCGAAAAATTATCAAAGGTCAAAAAGGTGCTTGTGTCATCACTTCCGCCATTGACCAAAAAACAAGTAGGCTTTGCGTTGGTTGTGCTTTTATTTATCATTTTTGCCCGCTCCTTTTATGTGACGAATATGACGAGCTTTTATGTGTTTTATGTAATGGATCAGTATGGGGTATCTGTTGAGCGTGGTCAGTTATTTGTCTTTATCTTTATGGCATTTGGGGTGGTCGGGACGTTTTTTGGCGGGCCCTTGTCAGATAAATATGGTCGCAAAAATATTATCCTCTTATCGGTTATTGTGCCGATTCCATTTTGCCTAGCATTGCCGTTTGTGCCGCT
Organism: Solibacillus sp. FSL R7-0668; assembly: GCF_038006205.1. Lineage (NCBI taxonomy): Bacteria > Bacillati > Bacillota > Bacilli > Caryophanales > Caryophanaceae > Solibacillus > Solibacillus sp. FSL R7-0668. Next base: position 150,430 of record NZ_JBBOUU010000001.1, read on the forward strand.
GTACGTTGCCCTCGTATTGCTGATTGTGATTGGGATGCTGATTATGATTAGCTTTACCGTGACAGTGGTTTATGCACAGGAGCTTGTCCCTTCCAAAATTGGAACGATGGCGGGCTTAACGGTAGGCGTGGCGTTTGGTATGGGGGCAATTGGTTCGGTAGCGATTGGTATGGTCATGGATGCGATGGGTATTCGCTTTACGATGATTGCTGTTTCGTTTTTAACTTTATTATTATTAGTGGCGTTTTTATTGCCGAGGGATAAGGCTTCGGTTTAACGAATGAATTGGCTTAAAAAATCCCGCTATGAAACAAGGTATGTTGAAAATTCCCACTTTCAACATACCTTATTTTTATAGATCCTCTACAAGAATATACGTCATTCGGACAGGGCCATGAACGCCGACGACCAAATTCATCTCGATATCGGCAGAGTTACTGGGTCCGGTAATAAAGTTAATGCACGAAGCAACGCGTGATTCATTGCGCAGAAATTGTGCCGCCTGTGTCATTCGTGGGACGATGCTGCTTTTTGGGACAATGGCGATGGAGTTTTCCGGTAAAAAGGACAGGGTGCGTCCCACTTTTGGTGAGGCCTGAACTAAAATGGTGCCCGATTCTGCTAAAGTTCGTTCACTAAAAACGATGCCAACATCCGCTCGTTCGGCAATCTCCACGTTTTCGTGACCAAGCGCAGCATTCCATTGATGGTATGTGTAGCTGGCTAAACTAGGCAAAATATTTAATGAAGAAAAGCGTTCATCATCACTATAAATGACAGATTTCCCGTTGTAGTTTGCAATGGTATCGGCCACGGTAGTTGGTAATTGAGCTATCGTACATTGCTTGACAGCGGTGTGGATATTTTGGCATTGGTCAATAAAAATGGTAACGAGTTCATCGATAGAGGCCTGCTGTAACACGCGGTGTTGAGGCGAGTGTTTCCATTTGCGATCGGGCTTTATCGTAGAGGGGGATTTACGATAAAGCTGCTGCGCGATGGTTTGTAAGAATGCTTGTTTATTTTCAATCATTTACTGGCCTCCTTGCTACTTTGATGCTGTTCAAACCAATCGCGGAAGCGTTCTTTTTGAACAGAAGGGAAATCACGAGACGCGGTCCAGTTTTTTAATAACCCAGGACCTTTTGTAATTTTTTCGTCCTTTGTAAAAGGCTTCATGACGGTAGAGGCTACTTTTGAGCCAAATTTATAGACCGTTTGTGAGGAAGTACCCATTCCAAATGCTTGCATTAAAAGACTTTCGCTAATAGGAGCGCGGCCTTCTCGTTCTACAATTACTTCACGGTGTTTGTGAATCAGTTCGTGTAAAGGAATTTTGACGGGACATGCATCGGTACAAGCACCACATAATGTCGAAGCATACGGCAATTCCTTGTAATCGTCATAGCCCCCTAATAATGGGGATAGCACGACACCAATAGGACCCGAATAAATCGAACCATACGTATGGCCACCAACATGACGATAAACGGGGCAAGCATTAATACATGCCGCACAACGAATACATTGTAAAATCGGTCGAAATTCACTTCCTAAAATGGAAGAACGACCATTATCAACAATGACTAAATGAAATTCTTCCGGACCATCCACTTCAAGAGCTTCTTTAACACCCGTCAATACCGTAATATAACTAGTTAATTTTTGCCCAACAGCACTTCTTGTTAGCATGCCAACGAGTACTTCCATTTCTTCAAACGTTGGGACAAGACGTTCCATCCCCATCACCGATATTTGCGTTTTTGGGAGCGCGGTTACGAGGTCTGCATTCCCTTCGTTTGTGACTAAACAGACAGAGCCGGTTTCTGCCACGGCAAAATTACAGCCTGTAATGCCAATGTCTGCCGTCAAATAATGATTACGTAATACTTTGCGAGCGTGTAAGGCCAATTCTTCGGGTTGAGAAGAAGCGGTGTAGCCAATTTTTTCGGCAAAAACATCACGAATTTGCTCCTTATTTTTATGCAGAGCAGGTGTCACGATATGTGAGGGTGGGTCATGATCATCTAATTGCAAAATATATTCGCCTAAATCCGTTTCAATTACTTCACAGCCAAGCTGCTCTAGCTGACTATTTAAGTTGATTTCTTCGGTCACCATTGATTTGGCTTTTACAATTTTCTTCGCATTTTTTACTTTCGCAATAGTTGCAATATACGCGGTTGCTTCTTCGGCTGTTTGTGCAAAAAATACATGGCCACCACGTGCGGCAACGTTTTCGCTTAGTTCGTGTAAATAATAATCGAGATGTTCTAACACATGCTGGCGTATTTCCTCTCCATGATTGCGCCATTCTTCCCAATCAAGCATTTCAATGGCAGCATGACGTCTTGTTTGAAAACGTTGCTGCGCGGAAGAAACAGCACCGCGCATAAAATCATTTTCTAAATTAGTTTCAAGGCGATCATTAAAGGCATGATCGCTAATTTTCATTGGCATTTAGACCACTCCCTTTATCGGCTATTTAAAATTTCTGCGATATGCAATGTTTGAATATCAATATTTTTACGATCGATTCGTCCGCCAATATTCATTAAACACCCCGCATCCGCACCGATTAAATAATGCACGCCAATTTGTTGGGCGGAATGGATTTTTTCATCGACCATTTGCTCGGAGATTTTACCCATTTTGACAGAGAACGTTCCGCCAAAGCCACAGCAATTTTCCTTTAACGGCATTTCGATGACTTCAAGCCCCTGCACGTTTTTTAAGAGTGTCATCGGTGCTGTTTGGACTTTTAACAGACGGGTCATATGGCAAGAAGGGTGGTAAGTCGCTGTTCCGTCTAGTTTTGCTCCGACATCCTCAACACCGAGTACATCCACGATAAATTGTGTAAGCTCGTAGGTTTTATCTGCGAGGCGCTGTGCACGCTGTTGCCAACTAGGCTCGTCTTTGAATATATGAACATATTCTTTTAACATATAAGCGCAAGAACCAGAAGGACAGACTACGACTTCTGCCTCTTCAAATACTTGAATGGTACTTTTCATTGTATCTTTAGAAGCTTTGACATAGCCACTGTTGTAAGCAGGCTGACCGCAGCAAGTTTGCCCCATCGGAAAGCTCACTTCACAGCCTAAACGTTCTAATAATTCAACTGTACATTTCCCAACATTGCTTTGAAACATATCAACTAAACAGGTAGCAAATAACGAAACCTTCATATGAATTCCCCCTAATTAACTTAAATTTACAACTTTCCGAAAAATAAGTCAACAGGTCATCTGATGAGTTATGTAAAAATGGATGAAATAGAAATAAAACGATTTTTCGAGCTAATGATTAAAAAGTAAAGATTGTACAGTTTCGAGATGAGCCGACATCGCCTGCTTTGCTAAAGAAGCATCATGGATTTCGAGCGCTTTATAAATGCGTACATGCTCTTCGTGTAAACGATGGAGTGCTTCTTCGTTTGATTGTGCTAAAAAAGCTCGTGTATGCTGGATTTGTCGAGCAATTGGCTGCGAAACGCTTTGAAGCATAGAAACAAGTAATGGGTTGTGCGCTGCTTCGGCAATAATTGTGTGAAATTGGATATCCGCGTCGCTGCTTAATTGCGCGTTTGCAACATAAGCTTGCATCTTTTCAAGTGACTGGTTTAAAAGAGCTAATTGTGATTGTGTAATGCGACTTGCGGCATTTTCAATGACGCCGATTTCAAGAATTTTGCGAACTTCGAAAATTTGCTGTAAATCCTGCTGAGAGAAGCTCGCATAGTTTGGGATATTTAATGTAATATCTTCGGCGGTAATTTGTCGGATGTATGTGCCCTCGCCTTGTCGGATTTCAACGATTCCTTTTGCTTGGAGAGCCATCAGTGCTTCGCGAATGGCAGAGCGTCCTACTTCAAAATTTTTCGCCAGCTGTTCAACGGAATCTAACTTTTGTCCGGGTAAAATATCGCCATCATTAATTTTTTGTTCAATAATTGTAGCAATTTGCTCATACAATTTCTGTGGTTTTGGTTTATGAAAATTCATCATGGACATCCTTTCTAATGTATTTGAAAAAAAGCTGCTCCAATGATGTGGAAACAGCTTTTGTTATTATTCTTTTGATAGGAAACATTCTTTTGGAATAATATCAGTATGATTGACAAAGCCTTCTGTCATATCGACTTCATGAAGTTTTCCATTGTAATTAAATTTAAAAATGCCATTATCGAAGTCGGTGCCGATCTCCTTGAAGAAAATCCCTTCAAGCGATCCGACTTTTGGACAAGTGAACGCTACTTTGTACTGCTCGTTTTCTTTGACTAAGTAAGCACGCACCCCTTTTTCGTAGATGTCGATTAGCTCGTCTTCAGAAGGGCGCTTGACTGAAACGATGTGGAAGTCTACGAATGGAATCTCTTTTAATAGTACATTCAAAAAGGAACCTTTCGTAATTTCCTCCCAACGGCTTTGCGCACTTTGCCCAACGATAATTTGCGTAATATCAAAGTCCATTGCGATTTCTGTAATCACTTTATGAATCGGGCGTTTCTCGTTGTCTTTAATAATAAATTTTTCAATTTCTAATTCGTCGGCTAATTGTTGCCATTGTTCGATATAGCCAGATTTTTCAGCGTCAAATGCGTCAAGTGGCTTGGAATCCACCGTTAAAACATATAATGGGCAATCGAGTAAAGTAGCGAGTTTGTGTCCACGGCGAATTAGGCGTTCCCCATTCTGCCCGTAATACACACAAACTAAAATACTTTCATCCATTCGGCCTTTTACATATTTCATTTTAGTTCGCACCTCTTTTTCTTATTCTATAATAGTGTATTAAAATGAAGTTTTTTGAGAAATTCAGTATGAGAGAGTTAAAATTGATGCTATTGCAGTGCATTTCATACATGATTATTGTATACTAGAAACTGTGATATTTCCCGCTGTTTTGTGGTTTTTATATAATAATTCATCGTTGGATATATTTTCTTGGTGTCTGTACTTGCTGACAGAGACAGTTTCACTATATGCCACATTATTATGAAGTGAGTTAAATGGTTAGTCAAGTGTCATCATCTTACTGATGCTACGATACATAGTTTATATTGATTCTGAAGATGTAGGAGGTTTTTGCGTTTGATTGTTGCATTATCGATTTTACTCCCATTTATTGCAGCGGCTCTTATTCCGCTTTTATACAGGCGAATGAGCGGCATTCATTTAGGATGGTTTGTTTTAGCTGTGCCTGTTGTCTTATTTTCGTATTTAACTACTTATATCCCTCGAATTGCCCGTGGTGAAACCTTCATACACACGTTTGAGTGGATCCCCTCTTATGGTATTAAAATTACCACCTATTTAGACGGTTTGAGCATGATTTTTAGTTTACTTATTACCGGAGTAGGTAGTTTAGTAATCCTTTATTCAATTTTCTACTTATCATCAAAAGAATCCTTGCATCACTTTTATTGCTACCTGCTACTGTTTATGGGGGCAATGTTAGGTGTTGTATTTTCCGATAATTTAATGGTACTTTATACGTTTTGGGAATTGACGAGTGTGTCATCCTTCCTATTAATCGCCTTTTGGCATCACCGAAAAGCATCGCGTGCAGGTGCGCGGAAAGCAATGACGATCACTGTTTCGGGTGGTGTTGCGATGTTAGCGGGCTTTTTGATGCTGTATGTGGCTTCAGGGACCTTTAGCATTCGCGAAATGATTGCCAATTTAGAAGTGGTACAAGCAAGCTCTTACTTTGTACCGGCAATGTGCTTAGTGCTACTCGGTGCGTTTACGAAATCTGCCCAGTTTCCTTTCCATATTTGGTTACCGGATGCGATGGAGGCACCAACACCAGTATCCGCATATTTGCACTCGGCCACGATGGTGAAAGCGGGTATTTATCTTGTAGCACGTACGACGCCGATTTTTGGTGGGCATGAGGTATGGTTCTGGTCTGTGAGTGCTGTCGGTTTAGTGACACTGTTTTGGGGGTCCTTGAATGCGGTAAAGCAGTTTGACTTAAAGGCGCTTCTTGCTTATTCAACCATTAGTCAGCTTGGCTTGATTATGAGCTTGTTTGGGCTCGGCTCGGCGGCATTGGCATTAGGCTATTCTGCAGATTCTGTGATTTATACGCAAGCAACTTTTGCGGCATTATTCCATTTAATTAACCACTCTACATTTAAAGGTGCGCTCTTTATGATGGTGGGAATTGTGGACCATGAAGTTGGTACACGTGATATTCGTCGCTTAGGTGGCTTAATGGCACTGATGCCGTCTACCTTTACGATTGCGGTCATTGGGAGCTTCTCGATGGCTGGGTTACCGCCATTTAACGGCTTTTTAAGTAAGGAAATGTTTTTTGCGGCAACATTGAAGATTGCGCAGCTTGATCTTTTCTCCCTTGATGCGATTGGCTTAGTATTCCCGATTGTAGCATGGGTAGCGAGTATATTTACGTTTATTTACTGTGTCATCATTGTCATGCGCACATTCTTTGGGAAGCTACAGCCAGATCGATTAGAAAAGCCACCACATGAAGCGCCGATTGGTATGCTTATTTCACCATATATTTTAATCGCGCTTGTTATTGGGATTTTTATTTTCCCGAATGTGTTAGGGCATTATATTTTACGTCCTGCGATGGCGAGTATTTATCCAACCTTCCCATCCGTAGATGAGCTGACACCACATATTGCAGCATGGCATGGCTATATTAATACAGAGCTGATGATGACATTTGGTGTTATAGTAGTGGGCATTTTCCTCTATCGAACGCTGAAAAAATGGCGTCCGATGTATAAGTTAATTCCGCAAAGTTTTACACTAAATGTGATTTATGAGCGTGTGATTGGCTCAGGGGAACAGATTTCAGGTGTGCTAACGAAGCGCTATATGAATGGCAATTTGACGTATTATTTTATCTATATTTATGTGTTTTTTGTGGTGATGCTAGCGGGTTATATGATGTATGCAGATTTATTTAGCTGGAATCCGGGTAAGGACTCGGTGATTGAGCCGTATGAACTGCTACTAGTATTTGTCATGATTGCGGCAGCGGTTGCGATACTTTTTGTGAAGCAACGTATTACGACGGTGCTGCTTAATGGGGTGCTTGGTTATTCGGTAGCGTTTTTCTTTGTCGTGTTCCGCGCACCGGATTTAGCATTAACACAGCTCGTTGTAGAATCCGTAACAACAGCGCTTTTCTTGTTATCATTTAAATTTTTACCTAAATTGCAGCCAGAAAATGCATCGAAGGCGTGGAATTTTACAAAGATTACGATTTCGATTGCTGTCGGTGCAACGGTGACATTAATGGGGTTAGCGGTCATGAATTATGACAAATTTGAGCCAATTTCCGCTTACTTTGAAGACGCGTACAACTTAGCGGGCGGCAAAAATATCGTCAATACGATTTTAGGTGATTTCCGTGCGTTTGATACGATGTTAGAAGTCGTAGTGTTATTTATTGCAGGGCTTGGCGTCTATACACTCATAAAGCTCAAGGCGAAAAAGGGGGATACAGACGTTGAAAATTAATGATGTTATTTTAAAAACCGTCGTGCGTGGCGTTGTATTCATCGTTTTTACGCTTGGGCTGTACTTATTTTTCGCAGGCCATAATGCACCTGGTGGCGGCTTTATCGGGGGACTTGTCCTTGGTTCGGGCATCGTCCTGCTGTATTTGACGTATGACATTGAAACGGTGCATAAAGGGATGCCGTTTGATTTTAAAAGGGTTGCAGCATTGGGTGTCCTTCTTGCAACGGGGACGGCTGTCGGTTCCTTGTTTTTTGATGCACCGTTCTTAACGCAAACGGATGGCTATTTTGACCTTCCGTTTTTGGGCGAAAAACATTTATCGACAGTGACGATTTTTGAGGCAGGTGTAGCGCTCACAGTAGTAGGGACGCTTGTGACGATTATTTTAAATATAAGTGAGGATGAATAGTATGGAATCATTAATGATTGTGCTTGTTGGCATACTCGTGGCAGTCGCTACTTATTTAATCCTCTCTCGTAGCGTATTACGTGTCATTGTGGGAACAGCGATTTTGTCGCATGCTGTGCATCTTTTATTGCTGACGGTAGGTGGCTTAAAAAAAGGAAATGTGCCGCTACTTGGGGAGGCGGTTGCACCTTATACGGATGCGTTACCACAGGCACTTATTTTAACAGCGATTGTGATTAGCTTTGCGGTAACTGCATTTTTACTTGTGCTGGCCTATCGCATGTATTTAACGAATGGTAGCGACGACTTCCATAAGCTTGGAGGTTCGTCTGATGAGTAATATTTTGGTTTTGCCATTAATTGTGCCGATTATTACCGCGGCCTTATTAGTATTTTTGAATGAATCGATTAAGCTACAGCGTATTGTAAGCTTGTTGACGATGCTTTTTGTGACGGGCATTTCGGTAGTGCTGCTGCGGCTTATTCAAACAGAGGGCATTTTGCGTCTTGATTTTAGTGGCTGGCTGCCGCCGTTTGGAATTTTATTCGTAGGGGATTCGTTTTCGGTATTGCTTGTGCTTACGTCAAGCATTGTGACGACGCTTTGTTTAGTTTATGCGTTTTCGACAATCGGCAAAGAACAAGAAAAAATGTACTTCTATCCATTTGTCCTGTTTTTAGTAGCGGGTGTGAATGGTTCGTTTTTGACGGGGGATATTTTTAATTTATTTGTGTGCTTTGAAGTGATGCTGCTTGCTTCGTATGCATTAATTGCACTTGGTGGTAGGAAAATTCAGCTACGCGAGTCATTGAAGTATGTCCTGATTAATGTTGTGGCTTCATGGATGTTTTTAGTGGCGTTAGCGTATTTGTACGGCACAGTGAAGACATTGAATATGGCGCATATTGCACAGCGTGTTGCAGAGGTGGGACAAGAGCCGATGCTAACGCTTGTATCGCTCGTTTTCTTAGTCGTTTTTGCGCTAAAAGGAGGCTTACTGCTATTCTTTTGGCTACCGGGTTCGTATAGTGTGCCATCGACCGCTGTGCAGGCATTGTTTGCTGCATTATTAACAAAGGTCGGGATTTATGCATTGTTCCGTACATTTACACTCATGTTTCCACTACAGCCTGAAATTACGCATACGATTTTAGGTGTGATGGCGGGGCTAACGATTATTGCTGGCTGTATGGGCGCGTTGTCGGGGAAAGATGTGCGAACAATTGCGTCATATAACGTCATTATCGGGGTTGGCTTTATACTAATGGCGCTCGCAATTGGCAATGAACAGGCATTTGCAGGGGCTGTGTATTATTTAATTCATGACATGATTGCTAAAGCTTTATTATTCCTCTTAATTGGGACGATGGTACTGTTAACAGGTGAAATTGTCGTAAAAAATATGAACGGGCTTATACGAAACTATCCGTTGTTTGGCTGGATTTACTTTATCACGATGTGTGCATTAATTGGGATTCCGCCGTTAAGTGGATTTGTTGGGAAAGTATTAATTGGGCAGGGTGCTGTTGAACAAGGTGCATATGTATTACTCGCATTAGGCTTTGGTTCGAGTATTATTGTGATGTACTCGCTTCTTCGCATTTTCCTCGCTTCATTTTTCGGTGAAACGTCCATTAGTGAAGAGGATAAAAAACCTATGCCAAAGGGTGCCTATGTATCATTTGTGGCACTAGCAATCTGCATGATTGGACTGGGTGTCGGCGCGGAAGGAATTGCTGTCTATGTCAACGATGCAGCTCATACATTGGCGAATCCAGCGGTGTATATCGAGGCAATTTTGAACACGAATAAGTAAAGGAGGGTGAGCGCATGTTAGGTCAATTTATTCTTAATATTTTTATTGCGGCGTTGTGGTTTCTCTTAAAGGACGATCCGAATGCTGATTTTACAACATTTATGTCAGGTTTCTTTATAGGGATGCTGATTTTATATGCGATGCACCGATTTTTCGGTACACAATTTTACTTGCGCCGTGTAGTAAAGATTTTGAAGCTCATCCTATTATTTATTCGAGAGCTACTCATGTCGAGCATGGAAGTGTTAAAGCAAGTGCTCGATCCTCAGCTGAAAATTACACCGGGCATTTTTACATATGAAACATGTCTTGAGGGGGATTGGCAGATTACGGTTTTAGCATTGCTCCTCACGTTGACGCCTGGCTCTGTCGTAATGGAAGTATCGGAGGACGGCAAGACGTTTTACATTCACGCGATGGACATTGTCGAATCGAAGGAAACGGTGCTGCGTTCAATTGGCAAGTTTGAAACAGCCATCTGGGAGGTGACACAATGATTGATTTGATTTTAAAGGCGTCCTTACTGTTATTTATGGTGGCCATTGCACTGTCATTAGTACGTGTCATTAAAGGGCCATCCTTGCCAGATCGTGCGATTGCGCTCGATACAATTGGCGTGAATTTAATATCGGCGATTGCCATTATTTCTATTGTGCTAAAGACGAAAGCTTTTTTAGAGGCGATTTTGATTTTAGGGATTTTAGCCTTTATCGGGACGATTGCCTTCTCGAAATATATTGAAAGAGGTGTCATCGTTGAGCGTAAATCAGCTGATTGAGTTAATGGCGGCTCTGTTCATTTTATTTGGCGCGATTGTGAGTGTCATTAGTGCATTCGGCATGATTCGCTTACCGGATGTTTATACACGTTCCCATGCAGCAACGAAAAGTGCGACATTATCGGTATTGCTTTGCTTATTTGGGGCGTTCGTGTATTTTTGGATTCATGATGGCTATGTGAGTATTCGTTTAATATTAGGAATTGTGTTTGTCTTTATTACCGCACCCGTGGCAGGGCATTTAGTCGTTCGCGCGGCCTATCGTTCACGCGTACCACTTGCAGCCGGTTCGGGTGAGGATGCATTAAAGCCAGTGCTATTCGGTGATGAGGATTTGCACGTAAAATCAGAGGTAGAGCAAATAAAATAATGGCTTTGAAGTGCTCCACAAGTTATGAACAAAACTTGTGGAGTATTTTTTTCGTTTTTTAGGTATATTTCATGTTCAACCTATTTTTTGTGGACAAATGTGGATAACTCTGTGAATAACATATATTTAGCACGCAAGTATGAGCGAGAAAAGTAGGAAAAAAAGAGAATTGATATGTTTAATAGCGAGCCTTTTGAAGAAAAAACGACGAAACAATAAAAAGAATTCACGAATTGTAACAACGGATTGCACTTATTTTATTAAATTTGTGGATAACTATAGGGAAAACTGTTGAAAAAAGAGGTCGAAATGTGGGTAACTAAAGAAAAAGTGGATAACTCTGTGGATAAAAAGAATATGTGGACAGTTTTTCTTGAAAAATTGACAAATTTGCTTATTTAAATTATAGTACATTACATCACTAATGTACTAACTGACGGAAAGGAGGGTTCATTTGGATTTCAATGCGCAAAGTACGACGCCCATTTATCTACAAATTGCTGATTGGCTGGAGCAGGAAATATTGGCCGATCGCTTGCTGCCGGATGGTAAAGTGTATTCGCAATATCAGCTCGCAGAAATTTTTAATATTAATCCGGCTACAGCAGGAAAAGGGTTAACCATTTTAGTAGAAAAAGAAATTCTCTATAAAAAAAGGGGACTGGGGATGTTTGTGAAAACGGATGCCAAACAACGAATTTTAGCAACACGTCGGAGTGAAACATTGACACGAATGGCGAAGGAAATCGTGCAAGAGGCCCAACGTTTAGCTGTTTCGGATGAAGATTTAATCGCGTTAATTAAATATATTCAACAGGAGGGATGAGGCGAGTGATTGTATGTGAGCAACTGCAAAAGCATTATGGGAAAAAAGTGATTTTAGCAAATATTTCGTTTCAAATTGAGGAACCGAAAATTATAGGACTGATTGGGCGCAATGGTGTGGGAAAGTCGACACTATTAAAGTTATTGGCTGGGCATTTGAAGCCTTCTCATGGCACAGTGGAGGTCGTGGGGAAAAAAGCTTTTCAAAATTTAACGGTGGCAGCGAATACGATTTTAATAGAGGATGCAATGACATTTCCAGCGGTGCTGACGTTAAAGGAAATTTTGCAAACAGCACCGAGGTTTTACGTTAATTTTGCACTGGATTTAGCGTTGGAGCTTTTAAATTTTAGCGGTATTTCGGAAAAGGCGTATCATTATCAGCTGTCAAAGGGGCAAAAAGCGGCCTTTAACTTAATTTATGGCATTGCTAGTCGCAGCGCAGTGACCTTGCTGGATGAGCCGATGAATGGCATGGACGAAACGATTCGCGATGACATGTATCGTGTGATTTTGAAGGATTTTTTAGCGTATCCACGCGTCATCCTGATGTCGAGCCATTATTTAAATGAGATGGAGCATTTGATTGAGGACATTTTGCTCTTGCATGAAGGTCAGGTTGAGCTATTTGCACCGGTCGATGAAGTGCAAAATTTGGCGGTGAAGCTTGTTGGCCAAAAGGAAAATATCGAAGCACATTTAGTTGATTATGAAGTGTTGGCTACGCGTAATAATGGACCGATTTTTGAGGCGATTGTAAAAAATAATGAACGACCGCTACCAGAGCAGGTGCGCATGCAAAATCTTTCGGCGAGTGATGTGTGTAAAGTGTTAACTGCAACGAAGGGAGGTTCTATTGATGACATCTATCGTAACAGTGAGTCCGGCGCGTAATGTTTGGGAGCAGGTAAAGTGGAAGTGTAAGGCTTATAGCTCCATGTTTAGTACCGTTATCTTAGTGCATCTGATTATTGGGTTTTTAACATCAGAGGGTACGGGTTCCTTTTATATTGGGGGGAACTTTGAAGGACGCACCTATACATTAGATGCCCTATTTATTTTTAGTGTGATTTTAATGCTGGGGCTTGGCTGGATGCTTGCGTCAAATACATTAGCACAAGATCAACGCTCGATTGTGACTACTAATCAAACAGAGGTTTTATCGATGTTTATATTTACGATAATCCTCGCTATTTTTACAGTTATGTCAGCGTTAAGCGTACATTGCATTACGATTGCGCTTGAAATTTTGAAAACCGATGCACCATTTATATTAGAAAATCCATTCTTTTCATCGAATACGATTCTTGCCTTTGCTGTATGTATTACATTAGCTTGCGCAGTTGGTTATTTTGTGCGCGCCGTATTTCAGTTCTCGAAAATCGTACTGGTACTGCTTGCAATCGCTTTATTTTTTGTGATACGTGCAAATGGCATGAGTTTTTGGGGTGTGATTTTTGGGGTAAATGTATGGGAGATTATCGGGTACAGCAGCTTATACATTCTGCTAGTATGGACCATTATTTTTGTTATTCGTCAGTTTAGAGAGGTGCATCGATCATGAATATGCTAGTGTGGATGACAATTATTCAGGCTGCTGTAGTAATAGTACTCGCGATTTTGATGACAAGGTTTCGTATTTGGCGGCCGAAGCGTACGTTTTATTTCGCGCTTGTTTATATGGCTTGTGGACTTGTGGCATTCGTCTACTTGGCCTTTGTCTCACAGAAGATTGATCGGGCGGAATCAACTGAATTTTTAAAGCAGCAGCGTGAGGAAAATATAAAGCAATCCGAGCGTTTGCAGCACCGTGATTTTAGTGTGTTAAAAGAGGAGCATCTAAAGTTTACGAAAACATTTGAAGCTACAGCAGAGGATGTAATGATATCGCGTAGGCAACTGAATTATTCTATTCAAACCGTGATTAATTGGACGGACGCAACGGATCATAAAATTACGGTTAGCTATTATGAAACGCCTTTTTATATGAAGGGAATAAATGTAACACCGTATAGTAAGCAGCCTAAAATTACCTTTAGCAATAATACAATCTCTATTCAAGACCAAGATGCGAAGGTGTCGATGAAAACGATGGATATGTCTGTACAGATGCTAGAAAATATAGAAACGAACGGCTATGCGATTGATTCGGTGGATGGATTAATTGGAAATCGGATTTTATACTTGAATGTTCCGAAGCACTTCAATATCATTGATAATGGTATATAAATTCAATAAGTACCTAAAAACTTTCAATGAATTGAGCGAATACGTTGAAAAAATTAATCAAATTGCTGATAGGAATCGCCGTTATTTATGCATTTTTTTATGTAAATAATCATTGGCTTGTTGTAACTGAGCATACGTATGAATCTGAAAAAATTCCGAAGAGCTTTGACGGCTTTCGCATTACGCAAGTGACGGATTTACATGATGCAACGTTTGGAAAAAATCAATCACGGTTAGTAGAAAAAGTACGGGCAACGAAGCCAGATGCCATTTTTCTTACAGGTGATTTAGTCGATAGTAGACGCTATGATTTGGAAAATAGCTTGCAGGCGGTTGCAGAGTTTGTGGACATTGCGGATGTTTATTATGTGCTGGGTAATCATGAGGTGGCGCTTAATTTGACAGATGAAATTTATGCGGCACTGATGGATTTAGGTGTGCACGTCTTACCAAATGACGCAGTAACGATTGAGCGTGACGGGGAACGCATCGTTATTGCCGGTATTGAGGATCCGTTAATGGGGCAAAACGTGGAGATGTCGATTGAGGCAGCACGACAACAGGTAGGGACCGATTCCTTTACGATGCTGTTATCTCATCGGCCGGAGCAATTCGCAGCCTATGTCGATAAGGAAATAGATTTAGTATTCACTGGTCATGCACATGGTGGTCAAATTCGCTTGCCATTTATTGGGGGTATTGTGGCGCCAGCGCAAGGGTTATTTCCAACTTATACAGCCGGTGTTTTTGAAGAACGTGATACAACAATGATTGTGAGTAGAGGGCTAGGTAATAGCCTTTTCCCATTCCGTATTTTTAATTTACCTGAGATTATTACAGTACAATTGAATCGTTAAGAGAAACAGCAGCATAGAGAAAACTTTATGCTGCTGTTTTATTATAGAAAGGTAGAGTGGTCGCGTCGATGTGAGGGCGTATCGTAAAAAAAAGAAAATCGTTTTAAGGGGTTTATAGAATATGGAACAATGGATAACATTGATTGCACTTGTGTTAATTATAGTGATGATTTTTCGCTTTATGCCGAAAAAGGGTGTGAAGTATATAACAACGAAGGAATTACAGCCGCTGCTTGAGCAGGAGGGCATCGTATTTGTGGATGTGCGTTCTGCGAATGAATATAAAGAGGCTCATATTCCGCAATTTTTAAATCGCCCCCTTGGTACGTATTTAGGGGATTTACCAAAGGACAAGCCGATTGTCGTCATTTGCCAGAGCGGTGTGCGCAGCAATAAGGCGTGCAAGGAGCTTGTGAAGCTTGGTTATACGGATGTGACGAATGTTCGGCGCGGGATGAATGGGTTAAGGGCGGGGTAAAAAGGAAGCAGTTTTTTCTACCTGAAGGAGTAGTGACTTTCTCTTGTATTGACAATATAATACATTTAACTTAATATTATTAAAATTCTAAAAATAAAGCGTTGATTGGAAGTAGTAGGGGACACTTATTGTTGAGAGAGCTGTTGGGTGGTGCAAAACAGTCAGTAAATTCTTGAACTCGTCCATGAGTATTTATGCTGAACTAATGTAAGCATAAACGGCAGCTACCGTTATAGCTTAAGTGGATTAATGGTGAATTAATCAATTAGAGTGGTACCGCGAATTAAACTTCGTCTCTTTGTTGAGGCGGAGTTTTTTTATTTTTAAGGAGGGAAAAAGTAATGGAAACTACACAATGGCAAAGACAAGATGTTACAAAGCACTATTTAGAACAAGTAAGAGGCGGTATACCATTTGGGGCAGAGCAAATCCAGGTCATGCTTCAGGTAATTCAACATTTCACACCAAATGTACAAAAAATAATGGATTTAGGGTGTGGGAATGGTTTTTTAGGTAAAGTGCTTTTGGATACTTACCCAGCTGCACAGGCACTATTTATTGATCATTCTGAGCCAATGGTTGAGCAGGCCAAGGAATATTTGGCTGCTTATCAACATCAAAGTACAGTGGTGCAAGGTGATTTTAGCGAATCATTAAGTGCATTTACTGAACCGAATTCAGTGGATTGTATTGTCTCTGGCTTTGCTATCCACCACTTACCTCATGATAAAAAGAAGAAACTTTACGCTGAAATTTACACATTATTAAAAGACGGTGGTATTTTTATAAATGTCGAGCATACAGCCTCGGCCACAACTAAATTAGAAAACTTATATGACGAACAGTTCGTCCAACATCTAGCTAATTATAATGAAAGATCAATAGAGGAAGTAGCCAAAGAATATTACAGTCGTCCAGATAAAGAAGATAATATTTTAGAGCGTGTAGATATTCAAGTGAATTGGCTAAGAGAACTGGGCTATCAACATGCAGATTGTTATTTTAAATGGTTTGAGTTGGCCGTTTTCGGTGGTGTGAAATAATTACTGTCGTATAAATAGGGGGATTCACTCGTATGCCGGGGAGAGTATGTGTTTTTATTAAAAAATGACTTCAGTTGGAGAAAATAATGGGGATTTTTGGATGTTCGCAAATATATGATGGATATCGCAAATAAAATCCAAAAATCGCAAATACCCCAGAAATTTCGCAAATAAAACTCAAAAGTCGCAAATATCTCAGCAATTTCGCAAATAAAACCAAAAAGGTCGCAAATATCCCCCGCACATCAAGAGAAATAACCCCCATATCTCGGTGATATCCGATAAATCGCAATCCCAACGAAAGAAACGTACGTAAAAGCCATAAACGCTGAGTTATCAACTGCGTTTATGGCTTTAGTTACGATTTTTACGCATACATTTTCTGAGCTTTTCCGTTGCTCAAAGAAATTAAAGTATGTCCTTCATTGCTTCCAGTAGCGCTTCGACAGTCAGTAATTTTTCGCCACCGCCTTGTACAAGTGTGTCATTTCCGCCACCTTTACCGTTGATCATTGGTAATACAGCAGTAGAAATGGCTTTCATTGAAGTCGCTTGTGCTTTGCCGCGTGCTGCTACGAATTGGAGCTTGTCTTCATTGGATGCGACAAGCAGTGCAATGGCTTGGTCATTTTGCTCGGTGATGAAACGTGCAAGCTTTTGTAGGTCTTGAATGGAACGATTTTCGAAAGTACGGGCCGAAATCTTTTCGCCTGCGAGTTCTTTTGCTTCGAATTGTAAAAGCGCGTCCTGTGCGTCCTTTAAGTTTTTTTCCGTTTGTTTTGTTGTGGCAGCGAATTTACGCATGGCCTCGGCAGCTTGCTCTTCCGGTGCGCTTAATTGGCGTGCGACATCGGCTAAGACCGTTTTGCGCATCGCAAGCTGGTCCAGTACACGGTTGCCACATACAAAGTGGATGCGAATTTGCTGCTTCATTTTTTCAGTAGCTAAAATTTTAAGTAAGCCGACTTGTCCGGTAGAGGTTGGATGTGTGCCACCGCAGCCGTTGTAATCATAGTCTGGGATAATAACTAAGCGGATGTCCTCATCGACTTTTACGTCTTTTCGTAAGTTATAGCTTGCCAAATCATCTTTTGTGACCCATTTTGTTTCGATTGGGCGGTTTTCTAAAATAATTTCATTGGCGCGTTTTTCCGCAGCGGCTAGCTGTTCTTCTGTTATCTCGCCAACATTTAAATCAATCGTTACAAGCTCTGTCCCTAAATGGAAGCTCGTTGTTGCGAATTCAAATAATTCGACAAAGGCTGCCGTTAAAATATGCTGACCTGTATGCTGCTGCATATGATCGAAGCGACGTGCCCAATTGAGTTTTGCGAAAATTTCCCCGGAAATAGTTGAAGCATCCTTTGTTGTATAATGGCGAATTTCTTCTTCCACTTTTTTGACATTACTAATTTTAATCTCTTGTATCCACCCGGTATCATGCGGTTGACCACCACCAGTTGGGTAAAAGGCTGTATTATCTAATACGATATAATTTCCATTTTCATCGCTGCCTGTTTTGACGACGTTTGCATGGAATTCTGAAATCATGGCGTCTTGGTAATATAGTAAATCCTTCATGTTGTAATCACTCCTTAAATTCTAGTTTGGCATATGAAAAACGACCTGTCACGCGCTAATTTAGCTGTGTGATTTGACGCGCTCCAAATTTCGTTTATCATATAGAAGAGAGATTTCCAAAAAGGGAGCCATTTACATGAACATTACACAATATTCAATTGATGAAATTTTAGATCCTACAAACATTATCGAGGGCAAGCGCTTTGAGTTTTTATTAGATGTAGAGGTAGATGAGGACGATGAGCTGTATTCGGCAGCGGGGCTAGAAATCCGTGCCATCGTTGGGCTAATTAACGAAGAGGTACGCATCATGAACTACTTCATTACCGATAAATCAAACAATGAACTATTAGATTTTGCATTAGAAGATGACGAAGAGGCGATGATTTTAGCGTTCTGCAAGGAAGAGCTTTTAGCACCACCCGCTTCAGAGGATGTAGAGTAAACAACTAAGGCAGCACGAAAAATCGTGTTGTCTTTTTTCGGATTTTTATAAGTAAGGGACGAGGTTTGACCCGAAGTAGGGAAGATTATTTTCAACTTTAGGGAGAATCTATCTGTTTAGATTTTGTTCAACGATATGGGCTAAAATTTGGATAATTAAAAGGAATTCTAAAAAATATGAGCTAATAAAAGATTTATTATCAACAGAAGGGTGAATTTATGAGGAATCTATCGTTTAAATTGTGGTCCCTTTTAATATTATTTGCTGTAATGATTATTTCAATTATGTCCTTTACTACACATACTTTACTTACAAAGGATGTTGCGGAATATCAAACTTCTGTGAGAGCAGATATTGAAAATAATATTGTTGCCAATTTACAAACAATGGACAAGGCACATCAAATTTTCCAAAAAAGCGAGACAGATGAAATGAAAAGTGTGCTCTATTTGCTACGTGACTACTACGAAGAAAATCCAGCTATTCATACATGGGATTTGGATGCCATTAAAAAAACGTATGAGCACTTCGATTTTTATATACTCAATGACAAGGGGCAAGTCGAAATAACGACGCATGAGCCAAGTAGAGGGATAGATTTTAATGACTGCTGTTCCGATTTTGTTAAGTTAATTCAAGAGCGCATAAAGACAGATCAATTTTATTTTGATGGGCTGGAAATATCAGTAGCAGCCAATGATCAGCGTATGTATGGATATTTGCCAACAAAGGACCATAACTATTTACTGGAGCTGGGGATTGCTTTTGAAGATACCCATGTGGCGAAGGAATTTAATTATGAAAAAACCGTGCATTCATTACTGGAAAATCATGAGAGCTTAGAGGATTTACGCATTTTTACTTATAACGGATTTGTTTTGAATCATCAGCAGGACTTATTAACATATGAAGATTTAGAGCCGAAGTTGCAGCAGGCTTTTTTAGAGGCATCTAAATTGGAGAAAGACACGGAAGTAGTAAAAAAATATAAGGATGGCGTGACGGAAACACATCGTTTTATTTCGTATCAACCAGAAGAGACGAATGGCACGATCTCGAAGCGCATTATTTATGTGAAATATAATAATAAGAGCGAGTTAGCACTTGCCAAACAAAATTCTGTTCAATTTTTGATCATGTTAGTTGTGGCCATTACAACATCGATCTTGCTATTATTAATCATTTTGAGAATATTGCATAATACGATCCGCTTGGCGACATACGATTCGTTAACAGGTGCCTATAATCGTGCTTCCTATTTGCAGCATATGGATGCACTCATTAATAAGCGTAAGGTTTTTCCGATTGGATTGATGCTTGTTGATTTAGATAATTTTAAACAAGTAAATGATCTGTATGGTCATGCTGAAGGGGATGCCATTTTATGTGAGGTTGCGAAAATCCTGAAGGAGGTTACAGGTCCAGCGGGTTATGTTGTTCGTTTTGGTGGGGATGAGTTTGCCATTATTATTGAAAACGCTCATGTAGATAAAATGAAGCATTATGCAACGCTGTTATTGGCCGAAATGCAAAATCGTCGAATTGTTTCTGCGGATCATTCTTGGGGACATCTGTCTTTTAGTATTGGCGCAACGATTCAGCAGGAGCCAAGAGAAGAGGAAAAAAATCTATTCGAACGAGCGGATCAAGCACTCTATATGTCAAAGGAGCGTGGGAAAGATGGCTACACGTATCTTTCACCAAATTCATTGGATGATTCGAATGTTATGCAAGTAGACCTCGGCGTAATGGATAACTAGAAGCCTCGGTATCACCATTTTCGTGTGATACCGAGGTTTATTTTGTTTACCAAGCGGCGATTGTGCCATCCGTACGAGGTTCAGTGCCGCCGTATAAGACACCTGTTTTTTGGTCACGCCAAATAATTTGCCCACGTCCGAAAATGCCGCCATCGACTGCAACATGAATGTCATGCCCTTTTCGCTGCAGCGCTTGCACTAAATAATTCGGGAAATGGGGCTCGACTTCAATTCGTTTGTCCCCCATCCATTGCCAGCGCGGCATATCGAGCGCCGCCTGAGGATTTAACGCAAAATCCACTGTATGCGTGACTACTTGGAAATGCCCTTGAGGCTGCATATAGCCACCCATGACGCCAAATGGTCCAACTGCTTCGTTATCCTTCGTTAGGAAGCCCGGAATGATGGTGTGATACGTCCGTTTTCCGGGCTTTAAAAAGTTCGGATGCTTTTCATCAAGTGAAAAATCATAGCCACGGTTTTGCAGAGAGATCCCTGTACCTGGAATGACAATGCCCGAACCAAAGCCCATATAGTTACTTTGAATGAACGATACCATATTGCCCTCTGCATCCGCCGTTGCTAAATATACCGTACCGCCCTTTGGAATGTCATAAGGTGTTGGCGTCAGCGCTGTATCCGTAATTTCCGCATAGCGTGTTTCACCATAAGTCTTTGAAAGTAATATATCCGTATCAACAGGCATTTCTGCGCGTTCTGTAACAAACGCTTTGCCATCCGTATAGGCAAGCTTCATCGCTTCAATTTGCTTATGTAATGTATCCGCGTCCTGCCATTTCGGCTCGGCATGTTGGAAAATATTGAGTGCCATTTGTGCAACGATGCCTTGTCCATTTGGTGGGATTTCCCATACATCGTAGCCTTTGTAATGCACGCCAATCGGTTGTACCCATTCCGGCTCGTAGCTTGCTAAATCGTCCTTTGTAATAAAGCCATCGTGCTGCTTCATGAATGCCTCGATTTTGTCGGCAATTTCGCCTTGATAAAACGCCTCGGCATTGGTTGCAGCGATTTTGCGTAAGCTGTCGGCATGACCTGGAGAGCGCCATACTTCTCCGATTTCCGGCATGCGCCCATCGATTGAGAAGGTATCAAACCAAGCGCTAAATTCTTCGGTTAAAAGTGACGCTTTAAATTTTTTATAGGCGTTCTGCCAGTTTTGCCCAAGTGTCACTGAAATCGGATAGCCGTCCTCTGCATAGGAAATCGCAGGTGCTAATACTTCGGTTAAGGGTAATTTCCCGAAGCGCTTGGATAATGCCGCCCATGCAGCAGGAGCTCCTGGAACCGTTACCGGAATGACGCCGTGCATCGGGATTTTATCGAGTCCCCATGCGGTTAAGGCCACTTTTGAAATGCTTTTGGCAGAAGGACCTGAAGCATTTAATCCATATAATTGCTGATCCTCCTTCATCCATACAAGCGCAAAGGCATCACTGCCAATGCCATTTGATGTGGGTTCGACAACGGTAAGGGCTGCGGCAGTTGCGATGGCTGCATCTACTGCATTGCCGCCCTTTTTCAAAATATCGAGCCCTGCCTGTGCAGCAAGTGGCTGTGAAGTGGCCACCATTCCACGATTTGAGATGACCGTATTGCGCTTACTCGCAAACGGGTAATGTGATAAATCCATCAAAAAAATTCCCCCTTCGTGTACTCATTATTTCAATAATTCATCAATCCAGCGTTGAACCTTTAAGCCATCCTCAAAAGGTACGATAAACGCTTCTTCGCGTAGTAGTACTTTTCGGCAAGCGTCTAGTAGTGTTTCAGGTGTTTCAGTTGCCGTCATTTCTACTTCGGTCTCATAGGCTTTTGTTGTGAATACTTGTGACCAGTTGCGTAATGTCACGGTTTTATTTGTGCCGAACACTTTATAATCAATGCGCTCTTCTTGGCCAATTCCAGCAAGCCCGTTTATGACCATCGGAATACCGCTTGTAGTTTTTGCTAATGCTGATACACCAGTTTCACAAAGTGCCTCGTTTTCAGGGTAGGTCGTTTCGTGAGCAGAAATTTCGATATCCCCGAATAAATGATGTGTGAGCTGTAAGTAATGCGGGAAAATCTCGCGAGTGAAGCCGCCTTGCTCACGGGAAGCAATCCACGGGTTTTGCTGCCATTTGCGCGGCCATTCTGGGAAATACGTATGGAGCTCAATGCGCACGATTTCGCCCATATCCTGTGCTAATTCTTTTTTGAATTGGTGCACCGCTGCTCCGTACATGAGTGGGAAGTGCATTGCGGTTTTGACGTTTGCATGTTGCGCGACCTGTACCATAATTTCACCATCTGCTGCATCGTGCGCTAATGGCTTTTCGGATAAAATATGCAAGCCGTGCTTCGCGATTTCCTGTGCTAACATGGCGTGGCTAACGGGTGGTGTGCCGATATATACCCAGTCAGGCTTTAAGTTTAAGAGTGCTTGTAGGTCATTTGTTGTGTGGACGTTGTATTTTTCTTGTAATTCCTTTGTGCGTCGCGCGTTCGTATCGAAAATGGCCACGATTTCGTAATGCTCGTTGCTTAGCGCTTGGTTAATAATGCGTTCGCCGACAACACCTGTACCGATAATGCCGATTGTTGTTTTTATCATCGTTAGAGGGCTCCCCTTTGTTAGAGTATTCTGATAGTTAGTGTAGCATATTTTTCGGGTTTCGGAATATAGTGGAGGGAGATTTTACTTGGCGCAGGGGTGAAAAAACTGCGTGAAAAATAGATGCCTTTCACACAAGTTTTGGGGATTCGCAAATGTAAATTGAAAATCGCAAATATCCACGTAATTTCGCAAATATCTCAACCTACATAGAAATTTACTGAAAATTCCATCGATTCAATAGACGCCGTTCATGTAAAGTAATTGGAAATATGTTTTACTAATGGTAAGTTAACTCATATATATAACATTTGACTGTAAAAAAGAAAAATAATTTCCGAATAGGGTAAAGACTTAGAGGGAGTGATAAATAATGAAGGTAGTTATTATTGGTGGAGATGCTGCGGGAATGAGCGCGGCAATGGAAATTGTGCGCAACAATCCGGATGCTCAAATTGTCGTTTTAGAACAGGGGGAGGTCTATTCGTATGGTCAATGTGGGTTGCCCTATGTGATTAACGGCAAGGTGCCACATACCGATGATTTAATCGCAAGGGATGTGGAAGAATTCCGCGAAAAATATGGGATTGATGCGCGTATTTTTCATAAGGTAACCGCGATTGATACAAAGCTCAAAAAAGTGAGTGGTATCGATGTAAATAGTGGGGAGTCCTTTGAATTTTTATATGACAAATTGTTAATCGCAACAGGGGCTGCACCTACGATTCCAAGGGTAGAAAATGCAGATATACAAGGCATTCATACGGTAAAAACCATTCCACAAATGGAGGCGTTGATGCGTGAATTACCTCAGGTGAAGCATGTAACGGTCGTTGGTGGGGGCTATATTGGCTTGGAGGTTGCGGAAACGGTTCGTGAGCGCGGGCTAGCGGTGCGTATCATCCAACGTGGGAAGCAGCTGATGACGGCATTAGATCCAAAGCTTGCACAAATCGTATTAGAGGAGGCGCAAAGGAACGGTATTGACGTCTTGCTCAACGAATCGCTGCTCGGCTTTAAGGGAGAAACACATGTCGAAGCAGTACGTACGGCAACGGGGATCTATGAAACGGATTTAGTCATTATGGCAACTGGGGTACGTCCGAACACACAGTTTGCGGCGGGCTTTGCAAAGCTTGAAAACGGTGCATTAATTGTCAATGAGCAGATGGAAACCTCTATTGAAGATGTCTATGCTGCGGGGGATTGTGCAACGCAATACCATCGCATTAAGCAACAGGTCGATTATTTACCACTCGGCTCGACAGCAAATAAGCAAGGGCGCATTGCCGGCTTGAATATCGCCGGCTTTGAGCAAAAATATCAAGGCATTGTGGGCACGTCGATTTTGAAATTTTTTGATTTGCATATTGGAATGACGGGGTTAAATAATGCGGAGGCCGATCAATTGCATGCATTGGTAGAAACATATGAGATGGAAGTCAATGATATCGCCGGCTATTATCCGAATGTACGCCCGATGAACATTCGCATGCTTGTCGAGCAGCAAAGTCGTCAGCTACTTGGGATGCAGGCCGTCGGGAAAAATGGAGTCGATAAGCGTATCGATGTTTTCGCCACAGCGCTGTATAACGACATGACATTTGAGGATTTATTGCATTTGGATTTAGCCTATGCACCGCCATTTAGTGGTGTATGGGATGCGATTATGCAAATGCCCAAGCGTTACGGCAAAAAATAAGACAATGAAAGAAGGCACGAGCTACTATTGGGAGGATAGCTCGTGCCTTCTTCTTTTTTTGTATAGGCTAGGTGTGTACTAGCCCGCTTTATGAAAGAGGTGGTAGTCAAATGGTTCAAAACTGATTAAATAATTAGACGTTTTACATGCGAGCAGCTAGGTATCCTGCATCGGTGGAATCATGTAAAAAGTGTAACCATTCGTTTGAACTTGTCCTTACTATAACGTAAAAATAGCGAAAAAATGTCATTTTAATGAAAGTGTAAATGAGATGTAACGTAGGGAAAATGGGATAAAGCTTGTTCTATCAACGTTTTGTTGGAGTTTGGTGGAATTTGCTCTGTCATGTTATGAAGATTATATAACAAATATATGACGTATATGACGGAGGAGAAAGTTGCGTGAAAGTGCTCAGAATTTTTTATGTGCGTTTTTCGAGAAATGCGTGCGAATACCCAAAATTATTCTTTTTCATTCCAATTTAACAGTGTTTACTCAATCCTTTTAATAATTTTTACGAACCTGGGTCAAACTTTATTTTGAGAAGTTTTAATTAGACGATTCGTTTGATTAAAACTTCTCAAAAAAAGAATGGAGGATGGTTATGTCAAATATGAACACAAATCGTCAGCATGCAAAAGCAAAGGAAAGACAAAGTGGAGACAAAAAAGAAGTAGCCCCAAATTATAAGAAGCTCCAGCAAGAGGAGTTCGGCGCTGAATTTGACTTTGCTCAGGGTTCAAAACAGGTAAAAGAAGGTCCTCAACAACCTGTAAGTGAGCGGACGGCATGGCATTAATTAATATTTGACAACTGTTTAATCCAAGAAACTAAAGAACTAAGGGTTATGCCTTAGTTCTTTTTATGAGTGTATTACTGACACTTCAATCTTTTAAAATCCGGCTCTCTAATAAATACGTCACCTTATATTTCTCCGCAAGTGTCTTTAACAGCTTTAATAATCCATCAAAATCGTCAGCCTGCAAGAGCTGCTCATAGGCGGTCTTTTCTTCGGCTATTGCGTATTTTTTAAAATAACCCCACATATGCATGATCGCATTGCGCTGACTGCCGAGAGTTGGTGGTACACGGAGCGCCTCAGAAATAAGCGGCTGGATGTCGGCGTAGCGTGCATTTTTCATGGCGATGCGGATCGTATTGTAATGATACTGACTATGAAACATCACATGATATTTTTCCTCACGCCACAAAATTTCGACCTGTTTTTTGTCCATCGTCTCAGCTCCTTTGAAAATAAGCATAATGTTAGTGGATGAAAAGGGGGTATTTGGGAAACTGGGCATAAAACAAGAAATCCGAGCATAAACATCAGAAAACCGCGCAAAAAATTGTCCCACCTACAACATCCTATAACTTCAGTATAAAACATGTGGAAATGTTTTACCTTTGTGACAATTCAAGTCGTAATGTAGATGAAAAAAATTGTATAATAGAGGAAGAAGCCATTTTGGTTTTTTTAAATGAGGTTACATAATCTATCAAAATTTTTGAATTTTCATATTATAGGGGGTTTTTACATGACGAATGAAGTGAATACAGCAAACAACCCTGCAATAGATGTAGGAGATACACTGACATTTATGGAGGAGCCGACTGTACAAGCGGCTGAAACATTATTTGTAAACGAATTTACAGATGGGATTTTAAATCCAAATGCGGCGATGCTAGGACCACTAAAAGATGGGGGGACGATTATTGCTAATACGGCGCCGGGTTGCTGGGGTCCGATGATTACACCAGCAATTCGTGGTGGGCATGAGGTAACAAAGCCCGTTTATGTAGAAGGGGCAGAAGTCGGGGATGCACTTGTTATTGAAATCCAATCGATTCAGGTAACTTCGCTCGCGACTTCTTCAGGGACCGATGAAGCACAGAGCGACCGATTTATTGGCGACCCGTTTGTGAAAGTGAAGTGCCCGGGCTGTGGTAAGCTTTATCCGTCAACAATTGTGCAGGGCATTGGCCAAGAAGCGATCAAATGTGCGACATGTGGGACCGATACAACGCCATTTAAAATGACGAACGGCTATACGATGGCGCTAAGTCATAAGGGGGATATCGGGTTAACACTTGGTAGAGAAGCAACACGTCGCATCGCGCAAAATGCCAAGGAATTTATGCGCACGCCTGAAAATTCGATTCAAAATCCAGTCACTGCCTTTGCGCCGAGCGATTTAATTGGGCTGATGGCGAGAATGCGTCCATTTGTTGGGCAACTGGGGACAACGCCATCAAAGGCTATGCCGGATTCACATAATGCCGGTGATTTTGGAACGGCTTTAATCGGTGCACCACATGAATTCACGATGACCGTTGATGAGCTAGACATTCACCGTACAGACGGGCATATGGATATTAGCCGTGCACGTGCGGGAGCCGTTGTCATTTGTCCGGTAAAAGTACCAGGTGGCGGTGTGTATGTTGGGGATATGCATGCGATGCAGGGTGACGGCGAAATCGCGGGGCACACAACGGATGTTGCCGGGATTGTGCAGCTAAAGGTAAGCGTACTAAAAAAGGTCGATATACAGGGGCCAATTTTATTGCCAAACAGCGAGGATTTACCGTATACAGCGAAGCCCTTTACGAAGGAAGAAAAGCGTGTTGCGCGTAATTTAGCAGAGGAATTCGGTGTCAAAACGATTGAGGATAGCTTCCCACTGTCATTTGTCGGCTCTGGCGCAAACTTAAATGTGGCGACGGACAATGCATTAGCACGTGCGGCAAAGCTCTTTGATTTAACCGTAGAAGAAGTGAAAAATCGTGCAACAATTACCGGTTCGATTGAAATTGGTCGTCATCCAGGCGTTGTGACAGCGACGATGCTGATGCCTAAAACCTTGCTAAAGCAGGCACGCATTTATAAACCAATTAAGCGCCAATATGATTGATTGCCACGTTTTTAGTCGTCACTTTTCGGGAAAACAATCTAATAGAAACGTAGAGAGGTGATCTGATGCAGCCATTAATCAAAAAAATTGAAGCACTTGTCCTCTCGATTAGCGTCCAATCGGGTGTTGGTATGATCGAAACGATGAGTGAAAAAGACGAAACGAAAAAAGCAATTTTTAAAATTACTGGGCAAACCCCGCTGCTGACAAAGGATGGACATCAAATTGGGGCATCTGCCATTCCAGTGAAGGGACGCATTATTGCATTTGTCGATTCTAAAACGCCTTTGCCAATGGTATCACCACCACAAATAACCCCGCTACTCGTTATTTTTGATCAGTATGACAAAAAGGGCGAGGTTGCGATTGGGGTGTTTGATCAGATGCTGTTTAGTGAGCAATTGAAGCTGAAATTGCACCTCAAGGACTCGACGGAAATCGTGAATTTGCAAGGAAAGCGTGTTGATAAAGAGGTGCTAAGCGGGAAAATGCTCATCGTCTTTTATAGCACAACGACGCGCAGTATCCCTGCACAAACGAATCCAACTAAAATTATTGTGACGGATGTCTTGCCAACCGAATAGAAGGAAACGACTGCATTGAATGAAAGAACGTTTAATGCAGTTTTTTTATTTTACCATTTCATGGGCGGGCATGATTTGTTATATTTTTCTATAGAAGAAAAGTGGGATGTGTTAAAGGAGGAATGGCGGTTGTTGCTTCCATTTGATGAGCAGCTTTTGAAAGAAACGCAGGGACAAATTGGGGAAGAGCTAGAGCAACGTATGCGTGAGACGTGTGGGGAGACGTCGATTTGGGGCGGCATGCTGGATAGTGAAAGCTTTTTATTTGATCAGGAGCGTGCGGAAAGATTTTGCTTTTTGCTTTTGAAAAATTATTGGGGGAAAGTGAATTTATTTTTCTATGATTCTTTTCATGAGGCTAATTTTAATGTTGAGGTGGTCAATGAAAAAATACAGCAATTTTTTGAGGAGCCGGATAATAAAAAAGCGCTCTTTGCTTTTATACATAAGCAAGGTGAGATTCAATTTTCGCAGCTAATCGAATTCCTGTTTGCCAAATCAGTTCAAACACCGATTACGGAGACAGGCTTAGCGCGGCTCGTTGTTTTTAAAGTGGGCGAGCGCTATTTCGTGCAGCCGCTTTACTCGGATCAGCAAAAGTTTTGGGCCTATATAGCGGGTAAAAAAATCTATTCGCTGTTTGTCCAACAGCCATTGTCAACGATTGAGCGACCGCTGCAAATGATGCGTACCTTTAAAGGGCTGCTGCAAGTACAATTTACGAAAAACCGAGTAGCGACGATGATTCATCAGCTTGTGCAGCATATCGATTATGAAAACCCAAAAAGCTATGCATTAAAGCAGCTGCATTTATTGAATATTTGCTCGCATTATTCGAGCGGGCGTCGTCATTTTAAGAAGCTGCGAAAATGTGTAGCCAATGTGCAGGCAGAGTGGAATCAGGGGGTCTTTGCGCTCAATGATAAGGAGCAAACCTTGCTGAGCTATATATTGTTCCAAGAAGCGATTGACCGTCATGACAATGCGACGATTATGAAGCATGGGCTGCATTTGATTGAGGATGAGCGACTGTCCAATCATGCCATTGAGCTCATTGTAGATTATGAGGAGATTTTGCAAAGCATGAACCCGCAGCCGCATGCACTGGTCAAAAATTACACGGACAATTATGTGGAGCATTTGTTTTTTGTGCTGCTCGACACGTTGGTAAAAGAGGCGCAGTGGCAGCGGGCATGGGAACTCGTGAAATGTTATGAGCTTGCAACCTGCTCGTCGATTTACGAGCTGATCCAGCAACAAAATCCACAGTCGATGCTGCATGTCATCGAGGCTACAGTGCAGCAGGATATTGCGGTATTCGTGGATGGTAAGACCCAAATGATCCGTGAGTCACTTCTGACCTGGCATGCACAGTATTTGGAAAAAAACAGTGCGTATTCGGATGTTGCCGAAATGACCTCACAACATGTATGCAATTTATTGAAAATATTATTTTATGCGGAACAAGACCTTTTAGTAGAAAAGCTATTGGTCGTGTATAAAAAATATTTACACATACCGGCACACTTTGAAAATTTGCGTCAGTTTATTGAACAGCGCACGGCAGTAACCGTGTAATGCGCAAAAAAATACAAGCTTTCGTGTGATTTTTCTCACAGCTAAAAGGCGACTCCTTCTATTACACTGAAGGTAGAAGGAGTGAGCAAAATGATTAAAGGCTTTTTATTAGGTAGTGTGGGCGTAGTATGCTCGGTATTACTAGGAATCAGTATTTATTTTAGCTTCGTATCAGTAGGATGAGTAATGAAAAAAGGTGTAGCAACGAGGAAGTAACGAATCGTTGATACACCTTTTTCTATTGCTTGGTGACAATTATTTGAGGACGCCTGCTTTCGTTAATTCCTCAATTTGCTGAGTGGAATAGCCGTATTCAGTCAAAATTTCTTCGGTATGAGCGCCCATTTTTGCACCGACATAGTGATAAGTTGGCTCAACGCCTTCAATTTTTAAGGCGGTTCCGATTTGTCGTTGTGTTGAACCGTCTAGCTTGGGTACATCGACAAGCATATGGCGCGCTTGGATTTGTGGATGTTCGCATGCTTCATCGAATGTTAGTACAGGTTCGACGCAGCCATGGAAATCCTCATTGAAAATTTCGAGCCATTGTGCGAAGGTTTTGGTACAAAAAGCGTCCTTTACGGCTTCTTTAAAGCGCTGCTGCGTATAGACCGAATCATTGAACGTGCTGTCAATCAGCTCTGGAATATCAAGCGCTTCACATAAAAGCTTGCGGAATTGCGGCTCCAAGCTCCCCACTGAAAAATAGCGCCCGTCCTTAGTACGGTAATAATCATAAAAGGTACCGCCGTTTAAAATTTCTTCCTCAGGCTGAGGTGCGCGCCCGCTTCCGAAATATTGTGCGCCGTATAGTGCGTTCATCGCAAACATTGCATCCGTCATTGACACATCGATAAATTTGCCCTCGCCTGTTTTTTCACGGTGAAGCGCGGCCGCCAAAATGCCAACTGCTGCATGCATCGTTCCCCCGGCGATATCCGCAATTTGAATCCCCATTGCGACGGGCTTTTTGTCCTTTAGGCGCGAGTGATGGAGCACGCCACCAATGGATAGATAGTTGTTGTCATGACCCGGTCTTGTAGCATATGGGCCGGTTTGTCCGTAGCCTGTAATCGCACAGTAAATCAAGCGCGGATTGATTTCACGCAGTGTTTCGTAATCAATGCCAAGACGCTTCATCACACCCGGACGGAAGCCTTCAATGACAATGTCGTAGTCCTGCACAAGCTTTTTAATAATGTCGATACCGGCATCGGTTTTTAAGTTGATTTTGAGCGATTTTTTGGAGCGATTCAAATGCTGATGAATGTACGACTCGCGCTCATCATCGTACGGTGGCATAATGCGCATTAAATCCACGCGACGCTCCGACTCCACATGAATGACTTCAGCCCCCAAATCTGCAAACATCATCGTCGCAAGTGGCCCCGGCAATAGCGAACAAAAATCTAAAATCTTTAACCCATTTAAAATTGTCATGACTCCATCCCCCTTATGCAATCAAAATTGTAAACTGTAATAATACAGTATTTCGTTATTTTAAACAGTATTATAACAGTTAAGTCGCTAAATTCCTATAATTATCCTTTTTTCTCTCTGAAAATTTTTGAAACAAAATATGAATATAAGAAAACCAACCTTATGAAAAGGTAGTAGGCTTACTAATATTATATTTTAAATTATCAGAAAATTATAGTGCGAAAACAAGTAAATTTTTTGCAAAAAAAAGGCTGTCCAGAAAATAAATTCTAGACAGCCCATCGTCTTTATAGTGAATAAAAATTAATCGTGAAATACGGTTGGTTATTGCTGTTGAAGTCAACGCCTACGAAAACATGTGTGAATTCTTTGCGTAAAATATTTTCGCGGTGGCCGAGAGAGTTCATGAGTGCCTCGTGTGCATGGATGGCGCTATATTGCCCATAGGCTAGATTTTCGCCCCACCAATTGTACGTGACCCCGCCTTTTTTCATACGATCGCCCCCGCGCAAGCCGTCGAGATCCGAATGGCCAAAGAAGTCATTGTCGGCCATGCTTGTACTATGCTCGCGTGCAATGGAATTATATGTGGGCGTGTAGATTAATGGATGTAAGCCGTGTGCCACTCGCGTTTGATTGATTAATTCGACCATTAAATCTTCAAAGCTTCCGCGCAATGCTGTGGATGGCGTCGCAAAGAAGCCCGGCTTTGACATTTCAGTTGCCGCGTTTACCCAACTCACCGAACGAACGCGATTGTTTTGATGCGCATCATAGAAAAAAGTAACGTATTGACCGTCTATTAAATAAGTCCCGCTTGTTTCTTGGTCGTACTTGTCTGTGTAGTTTAGTGTGTATTTCGTATTGTATTTGGTAATGCTTGCGAGCGGTGCGCCGTATGCTGCCTTCACCGAATCGCGCGTGCCCCCAATTTTTATGTCAAAAACGGTGTGACCGGCACGTGTTTCATAGCCGCCAACTGCTTCATGATTTTTGGTCCCAACTAAGTGAAACTGCTTATAGTCGGCGCTCGGCATTTGCCATTGTAAATCGTATTCAGAGGCAAAGGTTTTGACGGCTGTAGTTGCTGTTTCTTTGACAGTTGTGAATGGAATAATTATTTCTTCGTTCATCGCTTTTCCCTTCGTTGATTGGAGCTGATTTGTGACGATGATTTTGTAACTTGCTTGATGCTTTAGCCTTGTAGCAGGCTGGATTGTTAATTGTTTTCCGGAAGTCGTAGTTGTGATGGCGATGGGCTTGTTGTTGGCATCGATTAAGAATACATTGCCTGTGATGGACTGACGATCGATTGATTGTTGGAAGGTAATCGTCCATTTCTTATCGGTTGCTATATTGGAATAGGATTTCCACTCAGTCGAATGGTTTGCCTTCGTTGCGAGTAATGTCGTGCTAAAAATGATAGGAACGATGAGTGATACCATGAAACTAGTTTTTTTCATTTTGGCCGTTCTCCTCCATATACTGATGGTCACTACGGTATTCTATAACGGAATGAAGGGAGATTTCATGTGATTGGATTGGACGGTTTGGGTGGATCAGCCCTTGATCGTAGGGGATTTGAGAGAAATGCTCTAGGTTTTATCCTGAAAATGGTAATCACGTTTTGGGGGTGTATATTATTCGAAACTAATATTTTGTGTTGAGAGAAGGATTTTCGTACATAAACGAAGAGAATTGATAGAAAGCTAGTTTGGGTATTTTTCCTGGGTTCGGTCTTCACAATTTCGACATTTTGGAGTAGGACATTTTAATTATTTTTGCTAGGGTGCGCATGGTTGATTACTGGGAATTGGGTGGATATGGTAAAACGAGCATAAATTCCGAAAACCGAGCATAAAAGTCGAAAAACTGGTCTTAAGTCAATAAAATGGACATAAAAAATCGAGCGTTTTAGTACTACCGCCCTTCGGTTGGTCTGGTAGTCGTATCGTTAACCTCCAAATTGGAGCTTAACGATACAACTACCTCTAAGCAGATTTTGAGCGGCTAGATGTGTTTTTTGGGTTGTTGATTCGCTCATATTGATTCGGAGACACATATCCCAATGTTGAGTGACGTCTTTTCTTGTTATAAAACTCAATGATATAAGCTTGAACTACTTGTTTGGCCTCGTGTTTTGTTTGGAATCGTTGACGATAAATACATTCTTTTTTGATGGTCGAATGGAATGACTCGATACAGGCATTATCATAAGGATCGCCTTTTTTACTCATGCTTATTTCCATCTGATATTCTTTTAATAGGTTGGTATACGCGTTTGAGCAGTATTGTACCCCTCTATCGGAATGATGAATGCAACCTGCTGGTGGTTTTCTTATTAGTAACGCTTTTTCCAATGCCTCTAAAACCAAGGCTTCTTTCATGTGGTCAGCGATTGCCCAACCAATAATTTTACGTGAGTATAAATCCATAATGCTCGCTAAATAAAGCCATCCCTGCATCGTCCGTATATACGTAATATCCGCCACCCACACTTGATTTGGCTCTTTCACATCGAAGTCACGCTTCACTAAATCAGGATAAATAAAATGGTCGTGATCGGAATTGGTTGTTCGTTGATATTGTTTAGGAATGACAGCACATAAACCGAGCTCTCGCATCAAATTCGCTATTTTCTTTTGAGATAAAACATATCCCCATTCTTGTAAGTCCTTTCGAATACGAGGGCTACCATATGTACCATAGCTTTCATGAAAGGATTGATGTACCTTTTGAGTAATTTCAATTTCTCTCTCTTCACGTTCAGTTAGGGGGGCAGATTGTTTCTGAAGCCAATTATAGTAGCCACTTTTGGAGACACCAAGTACGTTACACATCTTTACAATCGTAAATTCACCTACATGTGCTTGAATAAAGGTATAAATTACGGCTGGTTTTTCGCAAAGATGTGCATCGCCTTTTTTAGGATCGCATTTTCCTCCTCAAGCGCACGCAATTTCTTTTCATAATCATTTTGCATTCGTTTTAACTCTGTCGGTGTGACATACTGAATACCCTCTGTTTCGGCTGCCTTTTGATCACGATATTCTTTTACCCAGCGTCGAATAGAAGATTCTCCAATCCCTAACTCATAGGCTAGTTGAGTGGCTTTTTTCCCTTCTTCCACTACAAGCTTTACGACATACTCTTTGTACTCTGGTGTGGGCCTTTTACTCATTTTGAACACGTCCTTTAATGTATTAGTCTTATCATACATACGCTCGCAATTACGTGTCCATTATTTATACTAACCTCAAAACCGAGCATAAAATCATAAATTCGATCACAAATCACCCGAAAACGAGCATAAAACCACAAAAACCGAGCATATTCCGCGTGAAGGAATTAGGATTGAAGAAATGAACCGTATATTTCGGTAGCGTAACCCAGAAATATGGGAATTCGCACGCAAAATTGAAATATCGCACGTATTTTCGAAAAACCGCACGCAAACACCCGAAATTCGCACGCAAATTTAAAATATCGCACACAAACACAAAAAAACCGCACGTATTTTCATAACGGCAGTCGCCCACAGCTCCCAATGGATTTAAAAAGCTTATATAAAGAGGAAAACAAATGCTAGTTTTTTGTACAGTTTTGGCTAGGAAGTGCCGATATAAAGAATGGAGTAGTATGAGTAGATTCAACATGACTTTACAATTCAAAAAGGGGAGGTTTTCTCTAGCATGGAATCGAAAAAAGCACAAAAGCTTTCAAAGGCAACCGTGGCTACTGTTTTGGCAGCAAGTGGTGTCATCGTAGCAATGCCACAGTCATCGAGTGCCAGCACATTTAGTGATGTCAGCCAATATTCAGATTATTATGAGCCGATTGTCGATTTAGTGAATCGCAAAATTGTGAGTGGCTATCCAGACGGTACATTCAGACCTAATAAATCCATCACGCGTGAAGAGGCAGCAAAAATGCTTGCACGCACGATTGATGTCAATATAACAAACCCAGCCAATCCAGGCTTTAAGGATGTCAGAACGAGCGATCCCAACTATCGCTATATCGCAGCACTTGCATCAGAGGGAATTATTAATGGCTATCCGGACGGGAAATTCCATCCGAAAGAGCCGATTACCCGCGCGCAAATGGCCAAAATTTTGTCGTTAGGCTTCAAATTAGGGATTTCGACAAAGTTAAATCATGGCTTTAAGGATGTGCCGAGCAACAATCCAAATGCGTACTTTATTCAAACGCTGTATGATTTGAATATTACAAAAGGGGTCACAGCCATCAAATTCGACCCATTCAATACCGTTACCCGCGCGCAAATGGCGACGTTTATTTGGCGTGCAGAAAAGGCCGACCGTGGTACACCCGTCTATGAGGTTGGCGATATCATCGGGGACCAAATCTACATAAACGGTGTTGCGCATACCATTGCCAGTCATCTTCGCAGTATTTTAAATGCCTCGAACAAAAATATGTTAAAGGGCGCTTATATTGAGGGCGATTTTACGGGCAATAAAATTAATAACATGACGAAGCTAACGATTAATGCAAGCGGTACGTCCTCACGCCTACTTGCGATGGATGGCGACTATACATCCTTTGCGGGCGAGCTTGTTGTTAATGGCAGCTATTTGCGCTTCAAGAATATTAATTTTACAGGGCGAGTAGAGATTGCAGAGGCTCCGCGCCGTTCGTTAGCGGAATTCGCAGGTGTTCGTGTAGCGGGCATTTCAACTTTTGCGGGCTTTATTGATTGGACGCCACCAACGAGTAATGGCGATGACGGCTCGTTAAATCCAGATGAGGACGAGACGTTAGTGGATAAGCCAGACCCGTCGAAGCCGGAGACGAAATACAAGGATCGTATGCCGAATCTAAAGAAATATGTCGATTTTGAAAGCGCGGAGTTACGTCAAGTGTATGTAACGGCCAATCATGCGTTTTTAAAGGCGGATAGCGATATTGACCGCCTATATGTACAGGGAGAAATCTCGAATTTTGAGCTTTATGCCAATGCCAATGCGATGTATGTGGATACAGATTTCAATACTACAATTTACGGGTCACATGATATTAAGTATGCGTACAAAAACTCGCTGAAAAACGTGTATCTAAGATCGGATGCAACGTACGATTATTACTACGTTACAGCGGGTAATGGCTATACCAATCTTGGGGAATTTGCCTATATTTCAAACGCCGTTATTCCGGTAAAGGAAACGGTGAATGATGTATTCGACGATTTCGAAACAGATGAACCAAATATTGGATATATTGAAGACGAGGACGGGAAAGAAGTTTCGCGTGATCCTGTTGGCGATAATGAGGTATCGGACAAAACACAGCCAATTATTACACAGCTAGATGTCAAGGCTGGTGGTACCGTGGCAGATGTGACGATGACAGCCAATGAAGATGGTACGTACTACTATGTGGTAAGACCGTCCAGCGAAAAGGCACCGTCGATTAGTGAGATTAAAACAGGTGGCTTCAAGTTCAATGGCAGTGGCCCGATCACGATGGATGAGCAAGTGAAATTCCAAGTAACTGGCTTAGAAACGAAGACGGAATACACGATTTACGCCATCGTAATTGATGATGCAGACAATGTATCGGAGAAGAAGTCTGTTGATTTCACGACGATTGACAATAGCCCACCACGCTTTACATTACAGCCGGGTGCCAAACAGCCAGGCGGTAAGCGTTTTGAGGTGAAGTTCACTAGAATTAGCGAGCCCGGAACGATTTACTACTATGTCCGACAAAAGGGCTCATCAGGTGTAGACCCAACGTTTGAGGACATCATGAAAAAGTATACAGGCACTGTCTTGGTGACAAAGCCAGAAGACCTACCAGAAATGATTCGACAAGTCGGTGCAGATCCAAATAAAAGCGCTGTTCTGCCAAATACAACCTATGAAGTCTTTGCCATCATGGTCGACAAAACCGATAACCGCTCGAATTTGGTGGAGAAGATAGAGGTTAAGACGGAAGCGCCTGATACGACTCATCCATATGTTAATAATACGGAGTTAGTATTAGAAGGAAATACAGTTTCTAATGATGGCTATTTCTATTTGACAGTAAATGAGGAATTAGACAAGGAAAGTGCTGAGAATATAGATAATTATGTGTTATCAGGTACCGGTATTGTTAACATTTCAGGGCAAAAGGAAATTAAACCGAGTGAAGTTGTTTATTCAAATAAACGAATTCGCTTAAAAATCCCTTCTGTTACGGCATTAGTAAATGGAGATACGATTCGAGTAACAGTACTACCTGGAGTAAAAGATTTAGCTGAGAATCCATTTGAAAGTACAGAAACAGCGCCAAATGGAAATCCACCGCGAAATTATGCTATATATAATCATTTAGATCCGTTAGCGCCAACCTTAAAGATTGATAAGGTTGAAAACTCGCCAACAGATAATAAATTTTTAGTGAATGTAATAACAAATAAAGCTGGTACGTACTACTACATGATTTTGGAAAATGGCTATTTTGATCGGGAAGGTAAAAACGGTATTACACCTCGTGACTTTGTTGATGAATTTGATTCGGAGACGATAACTGGTAAATTCGATACGGATACAAAAAAGGATTATTTAGCAAAAGGCTCGGGCTCTGCTGAATTAGGTAAAATTAAACTACCGCCGATTTCGCGACCAGATGGTGTAAGTGAGTTTAAAGATTACTCGATTTATATTTTATTAAAAGACCGTTCAGGTAAAATTTCGATTTGGGATCAAAAAACATTAATTACGGACACGAAACCGCCTTTAACGAAAGAATATAAAATTGAATCGCCTAAAACAGGTACGGATAAATATAAAAATGAAACAGCATCTATTACATTTAATGCGGATGAAGCAGGAACACTTCATGTAGCGGCGATTCCAAAATACAAAAAGGATGTGCCTCCAAATAATAAAAATTATATTTGGAACAAAGATTCAGCAGGTAATAGTTATTTTGATACGACTACAGGGAAATTAAATACAAATCGTTCAGACATTAGTGTTATTTATGACATGATGTATGATAATGCAACTCGTTTAAAAAACTTTAAGGACTTTGCACAAAAGGCTGGGAAATATGTTGATAAAGGGTATGAAGCTGGAAATCCTACTGTTGATATTGAAGGTCTAGATCCACATATGGAATATATGTTCTTAATGGGTGTAGAAGATACGTACGGGAACTTTACAATTCGCCAACTAAGTGATAACCCACCGCCAATCTCTTCGGATGAGCCAAACGGTGCGTTGATTGTAAAAGATTTTTATACCGACGGGGTGCAGCCGCATATTGCTAAGGATGGCATTATTGTTCGTGAAGGCCAATTAGATAATGCGGATAGTACATTTACGATCACATTTAACGAAGCTATTATGCGACAAAATGGTATTTCAAATCCTGCAAACTTTAATAAACCGTTAGATAAATCTGAAATTAAGTTAGAGGATATTTTAACTATTGCAGGTGATGCAGGTGATATTACATCTAAATTCATTGTTGAAAATTATATTTATGAAGCAGATACTACTAAATCATCTAAATTAATTATTAAAGCAAAAGATGGATTAAATACGGCAAATACAACATTTAATGTAACAATGAAAGCTAATAAAGAAAAAGCATACGACTATGTGAATCATAATACATTTGATATTAGCAAAATTGGTAAATACATTTATCGAGTACTTTCTTCAGACTTTACGGAAATTACACAAGTTGGTCCAGGCTTAACACCATCATCAAGTTATAAAGTAATTGCTGTCTTTGATTTAACGTCAACAGATCCAAACTTTGCGATTAATGAAAATCTAACATACTATTATGCAAGTTATTCTAAGGCAATGCAGTCATATGTTATGGGATTAACACCAGATAAGATTGTTGATATAGCAAATTCAAGCGTTGCCATTGATCAGGCGTTAAATAGAGGTAAAGGTACTGTTTTAGCTACTGGGGGTCGAGCAAACATCCCACTAGAACATTCTACTGGTTTCTATAAAGACGATTACATTGTAATTGTACTTGAGGATAAATATGGAAATAGGTTGCACGGATATCAAAAGGTAGGGTATTCTAGACCATAAATCTCCTTTGTGTATTGCACCGGTGCACAAATTATGTGTTGCACCGGGTGCATAAACAAATATCATGCTTGATTTCACACGTGTTGATTAACCAAAATCATCCAGTACGTATTTGATTTAAATCATAATGAAACGCGAGGATTTCTTTTAGTCCAAAACGCCACTCAATTGACAAGGTTTTTGCGCGTAACTTACGTGCAAAACTAACAAAAGATAAGGGTTTACAGTGAGTTTTCTTTTGACCTTCAGTATGCATAAATTTTAATAAGACGTAGGCAATCATAGCCGCAAAAAGCTGACTGAATACCGCATTTTTAGTCGTGCCAAATAACACTGGCACATTTAAGTTTTGCTTAATCCAGCGGAAAAAAGATTCAATTGCCCAGCGTTGTTTGTACATTCCAGCGATTTCTTCTGCAGTTACATCGCGAAGATTCGTGACAACACGTACAATTTCGCCTTCATAATCTAGAAATTCAACAACACGATGGCGGTTTTTCGTTTCATTTTGAACTGTGCCAAGTGTACAAGTGAAATCAGCGATGATATTTGAGCCTTCATCAACGTTTCTTTTTAACGATTTTTTGCGATTTAATTGGATATTCTCTTTTAAACGAATGACAAAATCTTGTTTCGTTGTCGCATATCGATCCGCCTTTTCAATTGAAAAATAGGCACGATCTGCGACTATAATGAAGCGCTTATCTTCGAGTTCAACACCGATTGGACCATCGTGCTTTAACCCAGTTGTTTCAACGATTTGAAGGGGCATTCCTGTTTTATTCGTAAAACTTACATGAGTTTAATACCTGAACGCTGCCCATGATATAAGGCCCAAGGTAAGCGGTTTTTTCCGACCGTAATCGTTGTAGAATCAATTGCGAGCAGTTCCTTTTTTAGTTTAAGTGTGCGTCTCGCCGATCGATTTAATCGACTTATAATGACTTCGAAAATACGTTTGACAATCAAATAATTTAATTCACCTAAACGTTTGGAAAGTGTGGAATTTAATGCACCGGGTGCACAAACAATTCACTACAATTCATAAATATTCATATGTGTTGTTAGTTATAGGGGAGTCGTAAGTGAGAGAAATCTTGCTTACGGCTTTTTTACGTTGGGTGAAAGGCCTAACAACAACTATTGAGCGTACAATTAATGACCTGCCACCCTAAAAGTGATAGACACCAATCATAAAAATCCCTAATTTTATTTTTGATTTATCAAATAATTAACGGAATTTTCAGTCGTTAAATGTTAAATTAGTAGTAAAAGGAAGAGCGGGTTAATTGCATAATCAATATACTTTACACGCAATTATGAATAATGGTAGTAGAAAGATATTAAGAATTGATGATGATTATTTAAAGGTACTGCTGGCTTTTGTTAATGGTACGACAATTCATGATGAAGTGATAAAAATTGTGGATATATTAACAGTGGGTGAGCTTGAATTCTTATCTAAAGTAACTTCTGGTGAATGCGATTATTTTCTTCTTACATCAAAATACTCAAAAATAATTAGACGAATCGAAACAAAGATATTCTTTGAAACGTGATGTTTTACTATACTGTTGTATTTACTGCACCGGGTGCACGGGCACTTATTGTTGAATCGCTCGGACGAGTTTGATATTGCACATCTGTTTTCATGTGTCGATCCACAAGATTATGGAGATTCAATTTTTCATGAGAGTACTCAACCTATTTAGGGGTAGATGAAATGGATATAAAAGAAGAAAAGGTGATTTTTGGTGCTAACAATGCATATAGATCCAATATAAAAAACTACAGAGAACAAATTAAATATTATATTAACGTTACTTTGGTTGAATTACAGTAATTGTAACATCCTAACCAAATATAAAATTTAATCAAAAAATCCTCTTACCTATATTTACATCCAAAGTTTAATGCCTTAGCCTATTTTGTATATTTACAAGGAAAAGCAATTTTAAGTAACTTTACATATGATGTATACTTACGATAATTAGGAGAAGGGAAGTGTGTTAAATGGATAATTTAAATGCTTTAGATCAAGAATTCCTTCAAAATAATCCTGAAATGGCTAAATTCTTTTTTTCAAAAGAAAATACTGTAGCGACTAAGTTGATTGCGGAAAGACTTAAAATATCAAAATCCACTTGTTTTCTTTCATTTCTTTGTGAATAGCCGGTGTTAATAATTCTACAAGCTCATCTACGTCAACTTGCTAATCAACAATCTAGAAGAATGTCCAAAGAAGGAATAAATCGGTATCAAATCTTCATCATATAAAATGTTGATTTAACAGCATTATTGTCACTTTATAGTGCATAGATTTTTTAAAAAAAGCCTAATTTAGCTTATATAAAGGTTAATAATTTATTAAGTGATCATTAACATTGCATTAATTTAAAACACATTATATCAAGAGTCTTTCTATCTAAAAATATCCCAAAATTAGGTATTCCATTGCACGAAAAAACTCCTTATAATTAGGTTTGGTAGTTCTGTCCAAATCCCAATTTAAAGGAGCTTACCCATGGACAAGGATACCACAAAATCCACATTAAATGAATTGTTAAAAGTACTCGATGAGAAAACATTTTTAAAAGTTGTGAACGTTTCAAATCTCGACTCTTACATTAAAAAGTTGACAGCTTATAAGTTTCTTCAGCTGTTCATCATTGCGCAATTGAATGAAAAAAGTTCGCTTAAAAAATTAGCGAAACAGCTGAAAGATACCGAAGAACTTCATACATTTATTCAAATGGATGCCATTAGTTCGTCGCAGCTTTCGCGTAAACAATCCTGCCTCACCCCTAGAATATTCGAAAAAGTCTTTCGCCATCTCGCCGTTTCCATTCAGGTGAAAATGAAAGGAAACTCACCGTTTCTTCGTGATATTGGGAAATTACTTGTCATCGATTCTTCTACGATGTCGATGAGTCTAAGCCAATATCCTTGGGCAACGTTTCGAAAAACAAAGGCAGGCGTTCGTCTACATTTGCGCGTGGTTGTCACAAAAGATGTGACACTTCCTGATCAAGCGGTCATTTTACCAGCGAAACACGCAGATCGCACGCAAATGAACAAGTTAATTGATGTCGATTCCGATGCGATTCATCTGTTTGACCGAGGCTATACGGACTATCGACAATACGATAAACTCTGCGATCGAGGAATTCGTTTTATCACACGACTGAAGAAAAATGCAAAAATCGAAGTGTTGAATGAACAAGTCCCAGACGTTGAAAATAACATCTTTTCTGATCAAGAAGTCTTTCTAGGTGATGAGCAGAACCGAACGAAAATGCAGAATACACTACGTTTAATTCGAACGAAGGACAGTGAAGGGAATGAAATTATCATTCTTACAAGTTGTTTCGATTTATCGGCGAAAGAAATTGGTGACCTCTATCGCTATCGTTGGAAAATCGAAACGTTTTTTAAATGGATGAAACAACATCTAAGAATCAAAAGCTTCTACGGAAAAAGTCAAAACGCTGTGTATACACAAATTTGGATCGCCTTAATTACGTATTGCTTACAGGTATTATTAAAACTGAAATTGAACCATAATGGACCTCTTTTAGACTTAAAAGAAACGCTCCAAAATCTACTCTTTAAGCCATTTGAAGTATTTATAAAAGCGCTATTTAGGGCGCCAACCAGAAAATCAAAAGGACGGAAAAAGTACGATTGGAACAGAGAATTTCAGCACATCGTCAGACAGTTCCACGAAAGAGAGGTGGAACATCTGGACGAATTAACGTATGATCCAATTTTCTAAGCTGTATCGGATGTAAATAATTTACAATTTGTGGATAAGAGCTACCGCTTATGCGCATGTTGACTTTTTTTAAAATCTAGGAAGAACAATTGTTCAGAAAATTCTGGAATTAATATTAAATAGGTATTTTATCTCTTTTGACAAACGTTAAAAATTTTTATGCAACGTTAATGTTAAGTGATAATTATATATAGAATTTTTAATTTCTGCTATACTATAAGTAATAAAACTTACTTCCAAAGGTGGTTAATAGTATGGAACTTCGTGAAGTAAAACTAGTAATTAAAAATATTCCTGATTTTTTTGCAGATAATGGGATAGAGGATTTTTTAACAAGAATTCCTTTAATTCAATTAGAAAAACAAGTATCTGAATTAAATAAATTAGCTGTAGTAAATTTTAAGGATGATCAGACTAATTTTTCATTAGTAATTACATCTCAACAAATACATCTAATATTAAAATCTTTAGAACAATTGAGTGAAGCTCTTAAAATTTTCGATTCAATGGATGAAATTATTAAAAAAAAATTACTAGTAGATTTTGTTATTTTTAGTGGGGTAGTTAATACTGATGAGGGTATAGATAGCTATAATTCTCTATTAAGTAAGGAACCTTCAGATTCAATTAAAGTTAAGATGCTAGGGGTAGAGTTTCAATCTACAAATTTTGAGTATAAGGTTTCTTTTAATAAACATACAAATTATACAAATATAAATATTAAATCGTTGTTACAATGTGGAGTAAACGATACCATACAGAATACAAATGATTCTTATAAGGAGTTAAGTGTTCAATTCCCAAAATTAAGTATGTTCATCTAAGGAGATGATTTTTTGGTTACAATTCAAGATTATTTTTATGATGAATATGTTGAAAGAGTGGAACATATAATGCCAACAATTCGCAATTACTGGGATATGGATATGGATATTGATAAAGATACTTTTTGGGTAGAAGGATTAAATGATTACTTTGCTGCAAATATGTGTATACCTATTTTAAAAAAGGAAAAGAGTGTACATTTGAGCAAACATAGACCTAAAAAATTGCCAGATCATTTATTGGGAAATCTTAAGATAATACAAGAAGCTAGTAAGGAAAACCCTTTAAAAATTTTAGAAACTAAAGATGAACAATTTAATTTTATCAAACAAATGGAAAAGGTTTGGGGACGAACTACTCAAGAACATATATACTATATGAAAAATAAAGGATTTGAAGGGAACGTAGATGAACGGACTTGGTATCGAACAGCCCTTCAGTTGAAGAAAATTGGCGTATTAAAGGACTTGGAGGTTTAGATTTTTGGCAGATACGGTAAAATCTATACTA
Source organism: Solibacillus sp. FSL R7-0668 (assembly GCF_038006205.1). Classification (NCBI taxonomy): domain Bacteria; kingdom Bacillati; phylum Bacillota; class Bacilli; order Caryophanales; family Caryophanaceae; genus Solibacillus; species Solibacillus sp. FSL R7-0668. Next base: position 194,542 of record NZ_JBBOUU010000001.1, read on the forward strand.
GAAAGCAAATTTATATCTCATTCATATCCTTACATTGAAATGTTGCAACAATATTCAGATCAAACTTTCGATGGATTTTATTTGTTGGCGCAAGAAATTGAAAAAGAAATATGTAGAGTTTTAGAAAAAAATAAAATAGACTTTTTGCGTTCTCCAGATGTTGGTACTCTATTATCGGTTGAAGAAGAAATTAATCCTGTATTTATCTATAGAACTCCAGATAGTGAAGATGAATATGATTTTTATAAAATAGGAAGATTGACAACATACTCACCTAATAGTCATACAGAAAAGCCTAGTGGAATTATTTTAAGTGATAGTTCCTATTTACAAATAGATTTCACGTTTGCACATAATCTTGATTCTTTAAAAATGTATCTAATGTTTTTAACTTTTCATTATGGGAGATGTAATGAGAATAAAGAGGAGTTTTATTTTTTTAGGTTTGATAAAGAAAGTGATTATATGATTACAGCTGAGGATGCTGAATTATTAGATTATAAATCGTTATACCATTTCCACGGCAATTGTGATGAGCCTCATTTTCCGTTAACGGCTTTTGATTGGCGAGAAAAAATTAAGTATGTAGTCGAGTTGTTAGCAATAAATTTAAAAAGAATTGAGCTAAAAACTGGCCAAGCTACCTTTTAAAAACTTATACAGCTACAATTTATGTAAGTTTTTTGATTTTCTTAAGCTATTGATTACCTGCATCGAGCACACAAACAACTTCAACAATACCCTACAGTTCATAAAGCTGCATATAAAGTGTTAGTTAGTTTTAGAGAAGTCGTAAGTGAGAGCAATCTTGCATGCGGCTTTTTTGCGTTGGGTGAAGGGCCTAACATCAACTAGTAGGTCTAGAAATAATTACTTGGTATCCTAAAAATGGTAGACAATGACTCTAAAAAATGCTCCTTCATTTCAACAAATAGCCATTCATTTTCATGAATATGAACTATTACATAATTAGAATGACTAAATATCAACAGGCCTCATTTTATTTGGGGTTACTATACCGCACCGAGTGTATAAGAAATATTTGAATATCGAGAAAATTATGTAATACATAATTTTCCTATATTATAATAGATGTGTATTTTAACATTAGATTTGGAGGGGTTTTTTATGAAGAAATTGTTTATCTGTGTATTATTAGCAGTAGCATTTTTTTGTGTGGACAGCTCTGTAAAGGCTGCTACATTTAAAGATGTGACTAAATCCAATTCGCATTATGATACGATTTTATATTTGGCGGATAAAAAAACTATTAGTGGTTATAGCGATGGAACGTTTAAACCAAATAATCCAGTAACTAATCGCCAGGTGGCAGTGATGATTATTCGGGCGTTAAACGTTGATACGCAAAATGCTAAAGCGCCTAGCTATAAAGATGTTTCGAAAAAGGATGCAGCGTATTTAGCAATCGCAAAGGCCACAGAACTAGGTATTTTTCCAGATGGCTCAAGCTTTAAACCTGATGCTGAAATTACGCGTGATTCAATGGCAAGGGTGTTAAGTAATGCCTATCAATTAAAAGCGAGTACGGATAATACATGGTATAGTGATGTGCCGGATACATATTGGGCAGCACAATATATTTATAATCTTTCTGAAAATAATATCGCGTCAGGGTATAGTGATCATACATATAGACCAAAAGAAAAAGTAACACGTGCCCAGTTTTCATCATTTTTGGCACGGGCAATAGAAGAGAAGTATCGCCCGACAAATACAGTGGCACATCCATTTAAAAGTTTAAAAGTACAACAATCTGTAACGCCACTAAGCAAAAGCATTTTAGCCGCTTATAAAGGTGCAGAGCCGGGCTCAATTCGTGAATTCAGTTATGATGGCGGAAAGTACGCAGCGATGGAGTTTAATGAGAGCTTGTATGCGTATGATTTTACGACAAATAAACTCGTTGCAAATTTAGATAGACATTTTGAAGCTTTCCAGACGAAAAATGAGATCGTCTATGTTGAAAATGATTTTCGAACGATAAAAACTTATAATATCGATACAAAAAAAACGGATATTTTTGTTGCACATGATAAATTAGACCGTAATACTGTAAGCTTGTCAGAAAATGGTCGTTATTTAAAATTTAGAACAAGCCAAAAAAATGAATTGTTCGTTTATGACCGTAAAAATAAAGATTTAATCAATGTACCAGCTCGTATTATTGAAACCAAAGTAGATAACCCATGGGATGGCGATACTTTTTATTTCTGGGGTTATACCGAGTCGAATTTTAAGAAAAGTCCTTGGAGCGGTGGCGGTATGGTTGAAGTAGGGACGAACCAAGGTATTTGGTCTTAAATATGTCGCACCGGGTGCACAAACAATTCTGGTAATACAATGCAATTCATAAAAATACATATGCGATGTTAGTTTGAATAAAGTCGTGAGTAAGAAAAATCATACAGCGGCTTTTTAACGTTTTGCTGTCAAGTTAGTTCAGATGGTGTTTTTAACTTTTACACCATGCTAAAAACAATTTAATATCAGTTAATTATTATAGTAATAACGGATATTATATATTACAATATATGTAATAAATGTGAATTTGGAGGGCTATCATATGGGATTGGCTAAAGCGGATTTTTATTATGGAGCATTATTGTCGCAGCTTGTAAATAGTGGATTTGCACCAGCGATTATTGAAAAAGGGGAGTCTCGGAGGATCTATAAGCTAGCGAATGATTATAGCGATTATACCTTGTACTGCAAATACATAAAAGGTCCGAAATTAAATGAAAAAGGCTCGGTAACGTGGAATTTTATATTTAGCGCAGAAGAGGTACAAGTGATATTGACTAACACAGCAATTGATATGTATGGCTTTGTTTGTGGGAAGGAAAATTTAAGAGGTAGTGAAATCGCATTTTTAACTAGGGACGAGGTTATTCAGTGTATTGGGGAAGACTACTCATCACCAGAGAGACGTGTTTCCATTCAGCTGGATAAGAGCGGCATTCGAGCATTCAAAGTGTATGGTACCGCTATCGAAATAAAAGAGTCGCCTTTAAAAATTACAAGAAATATGGATACAAGATTACAAGAATTTATGCCGAGTAGGGTGTGAGCGATTGCATGGGGTGTGCTCAATTAAGAAAGCAAACCTTTTTTACAATATGACATAATAAAAGTTATACTTAAAATTAATCAAGAGGTAAACAATAAGTTCACCTCTTGATGTATCTAATAATTTATTTAGCATTAATTCTAAAATATTACTAGTCTTCTTTTTTTACCACGTTCGAATAATTTAAATTAGGTAATGTAAGTGGAGGGAAACCGCCCATACTTGTTAAATTTAAAACATAACTTTTAATATATGGATAAAGTTCTTGCAATCCTTTTTGGATACATAATTTTTCTTGTTCTGTATCATCTATATCTACAACCAAATCGTCTGTGTCAAAACGTCCCTGAACTTTTAATGAAATTTCAAATGGATAATTTTTTTCTTTACTATTTTCAAAAATATTAATGTGAATATAAACCAACAAAATTTCTTGTTCAGTTAAACCTAAAAATGCTTCAACGCTTAGGTCATAAGGAATTTCATCTTGTTTATCTGATTCAAAATCATCATTTACAATAAAATTAGACTCACTCACTCTAAAATCTTCAAATAAAAGTTTGTTAATATCAATTGTTATTTTATTTATCCCCTAATTCTGATATGAATACGTTACTTTATTAGTTTTCTTATATCCATATATATTGAATTGATTTTCGGCTTCATCAATTGAATTTAAATGTACAATATGACCTCTTTTTAAAGTCTCCATATTGATTTTATTTGATGCCCTCATTACAGGAATTTCCTTAACTGAACCATTGATCGATAAAATTCCCGATCGAAATACATCCATAGGCTTGTAATTATCTATACCCATTGGCACTATAAAAACCTTAAATTCTTCTAACTCTTTATCATCAATAGGCTCAATATATTTCATAGCATCTGCATCTTTAATATCTTGTAGCAATTTTTCCTTATTACTTTTAGCTAAATAAGAATCCAATTGTCTAAAAAGATCTTCTGCATTGAACATATAATCTACACCTCTTTCATATTTTTAGCACAATTTTCTTCTCTAACACAGAATACTAACGAATTGGGTACTCTGGACTTCACTTTATTTGGCAATTCAAGAAAAGGATAAAAATCTCTCTTTTTAATCACATCAATTGGGAATTTATTTTCCATTATTGTGTCCCACATATTGAAAAATAACCCATCAATGAACACATTATTTTTTTATAATCAATTTATGCTTCATCAAGAAGTGCTCTACCATATTTTTCTTGTAATTTAGTGATTGTATCCATCATATCAGGATTAGTTAAATCTAATAATCTTGACGATTCTACTACAATATCTGCAATCATAATACTAGGATTATTTTTGTGATTTTTTCCCCAGTTCTCAGCATGTTTCTTTCCATTTGAACTTTCATCAAAAAAATATGACCCATCACCTAACCAATGTGAATCTCCTACACTTTTGTAAGGCTTCTTGAGTTTTAATGCCCACTGTACTGTATGTGCCTCATTACAATGATATGCTTGGAATTTTTGCGTTGTCAATTTAAATACCCCATAACTCATGAAATGAATATATATACATTATTTTACATTAAAAAATTATAAAGTCACTATATTTATCAGTTTATTTGATAGATGTTGTATATAATTTACCGCATGGGGTACACAATCAATTCACTACAATCCATAAAAATGCAAATATAGTGTTAGTTTTAGAGAAGCAGCAAGTAAAAGCGATCTTTCTTGCTGATATTTTTCGTTTTGCCGCTAAGTTAATTCCCATGCTGTTTTTAGGATTCACAATAAGCTTTCTCCAGTTTAATATCAGGTATTTACTATAGTAATAAGGTGTAATTCTATTTACATTATATGTAATGTGGAAGGGATCAGCTATTTTTGGTTAACTTGTGCAATGATAACAATGGCAATCGCAATTAATGCGGTAATAAAATATAAAAAGGCGTCAACTAAGAAAGATGTGGAAGTTTAATATTAAGGGAAGAGTTACCGCACTGGTGCACAATCAATCGTATGTACCGACAATTACCCTTGATAGCCACAGCAAATAAGGTAGTGCCGCTTGCTTTTTAATTTCTAACCTAAAAATATGAATTTAGAGGGTGTAAAAACGATGAAAATAAATAAAAATATGGGGATTTTTATTGTAATATTTTACTTTATTGTATGTGCAATTGTTGCAAATCTATATGAATTGGCAACAATTATTAACTATATATTATGTGCCATTGGTTTGTTATTAGCATTATTATTCCGCTATTTATATAGCAAATCATTAACATTGCATTAAATTAAAACACTATTCATCAAGAGTCCTTCTAACTAAAAAAATTCCAAAACAAGGTATTCCGTTGCACAAAAAAACTCCTTATAATTAGGTTTGGTAGTTCTGTCCAAATCCCAATTAAAAGGAGCCAACCATGAACAAGGATACCACAAAATCCACATTAAATGAATTGTTAAAAGTACTAAATGAGAAAACATTTTTAAAAATTGTGAACGTCTCCAATCTTGATTATTACGTGAAAAAGCTGTCAGCCTATAAGTTTTTACAACTGTTCATCATTGCACAGCTGAATGAAAAAGATTCGCTCAAAAAATTGGCGAAACATCTGAAGGAAACTGAAGAGCTTCAAACCTTTGTTCAAATGGGTACCATTAGTTCGTCGCAGCTTTCACGCAGACAGTCCTGCTTGACGCCGGGCATATTTGAAAAGGTCTTTCGCCATCTCGTCGTTGCCGCCCAGGTAAAATTGAAGAGAAGGCAACCGTTTGTTCGGGATATCGATCAACTACTTGTTATCGATTCTTCTACCATGTCCATGAGTCTGAGCCAATATCCCTGGGCTACGTTTCGAAAAACCAAGGCAGGTGTTCGTCTGCATTTACGCGTCGTTGTCACAAAAGATGTGACGCTCCCAGATCAGGCGGTTCTTTTGCCGGCGAAACATGCAGACCGTACGCAAATGGATACGCTGGTGGCGTTCGATTCCGATGCCATTCATCTGTTTGACCGAGGCTATACGGACTATAAACAGTATGACAAATTGTGTGAGAAAGAGGTTCGCTTTATCACGCGATTGAGGAAAAATGCAAAGATTGAAGTGCTGAATGAGCAAGCCCCAGACGTTGAAAATAACATCTTTTCGGATCAAGAAGTCTTTTTGGGGGATGAGCAGAACCGCACGAAAATGTCGAATTCGCTGCGTTTAATCCGAACAGTCGATCGCGAGAAAAATGAAATCATTATTCTCACAAGCTGTTTCGATTTGTCGGCGAAAGAAATTGGAGACCTCTATCGCTACCGCTGGAAAATTGAAACGTTTTTTAAATGGATGAAACAGCACCTAAGAATCAAAAAGTTCTTCGGAAAAAGTCAGAACGCCGTCTACACACAAATCTGGATTGCTCTGATTACGTATTGCCTGCAAGTATTGCTAAAGCTGGAACTGAACCATGATGGACCACTTTTAGAGATGAAAGAAACGCTTCAGAATCTTCTTTTCAAGCCTTTTGAAACTTTTGTTAAAGCACTTTTCAGACCGCCGACAAGGCAATCCAAAGGACGAAAAAAGCATGATTGGGACAGTGAGTTTCAGCTCATCGTCAAACAGTTTGACGAAAGAGAGGTGGAACATTTAGACAATTTAACGTACGACCCGATTTTCTAGGTTATATCATATGTAAATAATTTACAATTTGTGGATGAGGACTACCGCTTATGCCCACGTTGACTTTTTTTCAAATACGGAGAAATCGTTCGTTCTGAATTTTCAGATATATGAGTCAGGTAGGTATTATGCCCCTTTTGACAAATGTTAAAAATTTTTATGCAACGCTAATGATAGCAAATCAATTAATTAAGTATTTCGCCCCTAGTTCAGACCAATTTTCCTCACAACTTAGTTAAAAAAGAATAGCTTCATTTTTCTGTTCCCCCCTGTATTCATAATTTCATTTATACTAAAATCCTTTGCAAAGTATTGCTCGTCTTGTCGGAAAGCACTGGCTGGATTTCCTCTATACGAAATCCACGTTTACAAAAACATACATTTTCTTGCCTTATTAATACATATATTTATCTCCTCTCCAAAAAATAATTCATCCCAGGTTCCTTATTTACCTTATAAATGCTAATTAAACCTTCTTTGTCTTCTAAGGTTTTAAATAGTAATTATTACGATTTGTGTTGACATCAAGAAAGGGTATCTCTATAATCGTAAAGTGTAATAATTACGATTTAAGGAGAGTTAATTATGAAGACAAAGGCAAGCAAATGGATGGGTGCTTTCGCAATGAGCGCATTACTAGTAGGCTGTAACGCAGCAGAAGAGAACACATCGAAAAATGAAGTAGAAGATGAAATATCAGCGGTTGAACAGCAAGAAAATCACGCCCATGACCACAATCACGATCATACGCATGTTCATGCTGAGGATGATTCAGCAAAACAAATTTATGCCGGATATTTTGAAGACAAGCAAGTTGAAGCACGTGAATTAAGTGATTGGGCGGGGGATTGGCAATCGGTCTATCCTTATTTACTGGATGGTACTTTAGATGAGGCATTTGAATATAAAGCTGAAAATGGTGGCACGATGACCGTAGATGAATACAAAAACTATTATGAAGTAGGGTATAAAACAACGGTAGAACGCATTGTCATTGAAGGCGATCAAGTGACGTTTACCGACCAAGGTCAAGAGCTTACAGGTACCTATAAAAATGATGGCTATGAAATTTTAACGTACGAAAAGGGCAATCGCGGTGTACGCTATATTTTTAAATTAGTAGAGCCGACAGAAGGGCTGCCAATGTATATTCAATTCAGCGATCACAGTATTTTCCCAACTGCAGCAGCTCACTATCATATTTATTTAGGTGATGACCGTGCAGCGTTGTTAGAAGAAGTAATAAACTGGCCAACATTCTATCCTTCTTCTATGGATGGACATACAATTGCACATGAAATGATGGCGCATTAACACTGTAAGCAACACACCTTTTAACGAAAACAGTAGCTAAATGAATTTTCAGGCTGTGTAGGATCTAAATTTTGGGGGTTCCTTTGAGGCAATAGTATTGATGCAGCCGGTGCACAAATAATTCACTACAATTTATAAATATGCATATGTACTGTTAGTTTGAACAAAGTCGTAAGTAAGAGAAATCTTGCTTGCGGCTTTTTGCCTTCTTATCAATCAGCAATATAAGTGATTGAATATTCTTATAACTATGTTATTATTAAATTTATAAAACACATCTAATTACTAAGGATTAATTTTTGATAATTAGTGAAAATCGGATAAGAAAAAGGGGAGATTTTTAATGTCGATATTAACAGTGAAGGCAAAAACAACTTTAAAGGAAAATGTCTTAGTGGAGGCAGAGGCTAGAGGTCATAAAATTATTATTGATGAACCTGCCAATTTAGGTGGCACCGATAAAGGAATGAATCCTGTTGAGGTTCTTCTATCTGCTTTAGGTGCTTGCCAATCCATCGTAGCTAGAATATATGCGGAAAAGTTCGGAATCGATTTGCAAAATTTTTGGGTTGATATAGAAGGCGATATTGATACGGATGGCTTCCTCGGTAAATCGGATGTTCGCCCTGGATTTGAATCAATCCGATATACATTCCATATCGAAACAACTGCATCAGCAGAAAAAGTGGAGGCCTATAAAGAATACATTGAAGCACATTGCCCTGTAGGCGATACAATTGCCAATACGGTTAATCTTGTATCATCAAAGGTAATTGTGGAGAATTCAGTTAAATAATGGTGAAGGAGGCTGTGTGAAAAGTAAATATTTCTCGCGCAGCCCCTTTTTTATTGCACGGGTGCATAAACATTCCTGAGAATTCACTTCAATCATGAGCGTAGATAAAGGATGAAAAGAAATGTATAAGTCATTTTTTATAGTTTTTAACCTAATTTTAACCTTTTGTTTATATAATTTTGTGAGGTGCTAAATTTTAGTGGGAAAATGTAATGAATAGATACTGATAGATACTTCTAATATGTAAAATTATTTTTAAAACAAAGTGAGGTAAAAAATATGAAAAAAATTAAGCTTGTCTTTATCACCATTTTTATTTTAATGCTGTCTGTAGCTCCTATTTTTGAAAGTGGGGTCTCTGCTGAATTTTCTGAAATTTCTATTAATGTGAATGGAAGCGACATTTCAATGGATGATTCACCTATTATTTATAATGGTACAACACTTGTGCCTTTAAAGGTTCTTCAGGATGTCCTTGATATTTCTCTTAGTTGGAACAATTCCAGTAAAATGCTGACAGTAGTTAAAGGAGATAAATCAGGATTACTGAAAATCGGCAACCCTTCAGCCAGTATTACAATGGGGAATGAAAAAAATACTTTAAATCTCACTCAACCACCTATGATTATTAACAATCGTGTTATGGCACCTATTCGTTTTATTAGTGAACTATTTGATGGGAAAATTACATGGAATGCAAATACACAAACAATTAGCATTACTACTGAGTCATCATCTTTCCAAGGGTCAGAAAACTCTAGCGGAGCCAAACAAGACGGTAATTCAAATGGAGACAAACAAGATAACGATGCAACCGGACCTCAAGGAAATAAGGGAGATAAAGGAGACGCTGGCGCAACCGGACCTCAAGGTGATAAGGGAGATAAAGGAGACGCTGGCGCTGCCGGACCTCAAGGTGATAAGGGTGATAAAGGGGGCACAGGCGCAACCGGACCTCAAGGGGATAAGGGTCATAAAGGAGACATTGGCCCAGCAGGATCTATTTATACTAATGAAGGATTTTCTGCTTCATCTAATAATATGTTTTCTAATAGCAATTCATTTACGAATTGGAGTACGTTATCACCAAATTATTCAAGTCCATATTTCGATCCAGCTACAGGGATATTCACTGCTCCAGAAACCGGGAAATATGCGATTCAAGCAACTGTTAGCTATAAGACTACAGCTCCAGTAACTATTAGTTTAGGACAAAGTATTGACCCCATGTTTACAGTAAAAAGTAATGGAACCACTGATTTGATTAAAGGATACCTACCTATACTTGATGTAAATATAGCATTGGTATTAACTTTGAGAACAATACTAGGTTCTGCTACAGTTACATTAGGTGGTGACGTAGAGTTACAAGCTGGTGATCAAGTTGCTTTATATTTTGAAGCAAATGGTCTAACACTTGTTCTAAATGTGGATACTGTATGGTCGATTCATCGACTTTCCTAATGATTAGGGATTTACTTCACCATGCACACGAGTAATTTCCACCACGAATCTCCCTCGCTTTAAACGGTAGCGTAGATGGGAGTACTTCAAAGCCTTATAAATGGATTATCGCCATTAGCCGGGGATGACATGCGGCTTTAACTTATCTGTGAATTCAATTTGATTCAAAGATGCTTAATTGTATAAAGTTACATCCGTGTTTAAGGTGAAATGTGGTTATTTGGGCATATATTTGGGGAACCGAGTACATTTCATACAAAGTGATCAAGCATTAGCCCACCCAAAGCTAATAGGAAAAATCAAGCCCCTGTTTCGATGGTGAACTTATTGAAAATGTGCCACCATCCGGATTTTTCTTAGCGCAAAACACACAGTGCAAAAAATTTATTGGATATGCATGATAATCAAAACGCATTTAGACGCTCAAAAAAGGAGCAGATAAGTGCGTTTTTTTAGTTATATTCGCCCCGTTTATATTTATACGTTATAATCATATTAATAAGTGATGGCTAAGCATCGTAAAAACCTGATACGTTTATCTGGACTGCGCGTGCCAGACGTTGGCAGGCAACATAAAAACTTAGCGTGATAAAACACAGTACTTCAAATGGAGTGCTGTGTTTTATTATGCAACAAACACAAAAAACCCGGGAACTTAATCCGGGGTTTGATTCCCACTTACTTGTAATTCTCCATGACACACTGCCTCGTTTCTGCATGAATTTTCCTTAGAAAACTTTGCAAGAATCGTATTCAGCTTTGATGGTCCTTTTGAGTTAACGATCAATCGCGCTCATCGGGTTACCCCTCCTAGTCATTAAGATTGGAAGTGAAATCAATACTAGTATGCGCGGATTATTGCCTTTTATTCATTTTTTACGGCATTATTATGGAGCATATCGAACGCTTCTACCACAAAAAAACGTTGGCTAAAAAATCTCGCCAACGCTTTTCAACAATATTATTTTTTCCAGCCTTCTACTAGCTCGCTGTTTGCTTCTACCCATTTTTCAGCAGCATCTTTTGGACTTGTGCCCGCTTGAATATCAAGCATGACCTCTTCCATATCTTCTACTGTCCAGTTAAAAGCATCTAATACTTTATATGCTTCTGCATGCTCATCCGCTAAGCCTTTGCGTGCGAATGTGTGAATGCTTTCTGCGCCACCATAAATGCCTTTAGGATCTTCTAAATATTTTAAGTCATGAGAGGCGAATTTCCAGTGAGGACTCCAGCCTGTTACGATAATTTCTTCGTTATTTTTAATTGCTTGCTCTAGTGCAACAGTCATAGCACCAGAAGAAGCGGCTTGTAATGTCCAGCCATCTAAATTGCTATATTTTTCCAAAGCATTTTCTGAGGCAGCCATAATTCCTGCACCTGGTTCAATACCTGTAATTGTCTTTTTCGCTTCGTCTGAAAGGTCTTCAATTGAATTGACATCCATATAAGAAGGAACAACTAAACCAATTTTTGCGCCATCTAAGTTTGCACCTAAATCTTCTAGGTCTGCGCCGTATTTATCAAGCTGTGCGGCGTGTGTTGCTGGTAACCAGCCCGCTACCATCGCATCGGCTTCACCTTTCGACACAGCCTCCCACATAATGGCATTATCAAGTGGTGTTAATGTTACATCATAGCCCATTTCCTCTAAAACATGCCCTACTACATGGGTAGAAGCAACTTCTGTATCCCATTCTACATAGGCTAAGTTAATGTCGCCTAAGCTTTCAGACGAGTCATCACCACTACATGCACCTAATACTAATGCAGCTGCCATTGCAACTGATCCTAACATCCATTTACGTTTAAACATTCAAATTTCCTCCTATTATTGCTCATTCTTTTTATTAAAGCTTTGTGTTAAGCGGTCCACGATAATGGCGAAAATAACTAAACTAATTCCCGCAACAAACCCATTGCCGACTTGTGCACGTTGAAGAGCCGATAATACCTCTCGCCCTAATCCCGGTGCACCAATCATGGAAGCAATGACTACCATGGAAAGCGATAATAATACGGTTTGGTTAATACCCGCCATAATTGTTGATTTGGCAAGTGGCATTTCTACTTTGAAAAGCTTCTGCGCAACAGTACTCCCGTAAGAATCGGCTGCTTCGATTAAATCTTTCGGCACTTGGCGAATCCCTAAATTTGTAAAACGCACAGTTGGTGGCAACGCAAAGATAATCGATGCGAATACACCCGGAACTACACCAATACCAAAAAAGGCAACAGCCGGAATTAAATAAACGAAGCCAGGCATCGTTTGCATAAAGTCTAAAATCGGCTTGACAATTTGCTCAACCGCCGTACTTTTCGACATAAGAATCCCAATTGGAATCCCAATAATAATAGCCAATAAACTTGAATAAATAACAAGTGTAAAGGTATTCATTAATTGCTCCCATAAGCCTTGGTTATTAATGAATAACAAGCCAAGTAATGAGAACAGCGCTAAACCAAATTTTTTACCCGTTGCAAAAAAGGAAATAATTGCAACAAGGATAATGAAAAGAATTGGTGGGATTGCGACAAGTAAATCAGTCGTACCTATCATTAAATCTTCACCAGTATTTTGAATAAATTTAAAGAATCCCGCAAACGTATCGGTTACGACATCCATTAATTTTTCAACCTGATTGGCAACATCTAGCTTTGGAATTGCATCTAACCAACTATTCATGTCGCTCACCTCCATCTGATGAGGCAAGTGATTGTAAAATTACCCCTCGAATTAATACCCCTTTTAATTTATTGTCTAAAACAACAGCGATTGGGGTTGGTGAGTCTGAAATGATTGATAAAATATCCTGTAAAATCGTATCCGGCGTAACAGTTGGCATATCCTGACGTAAAATCGATTGTAAATTTTTCTCGCCACTTTTTACTAACGCAACGGCATCCTCTGCGGTAATATAGCCGAGGAAATTACGTTGTTTGTCAATTGCCAATAACACACTAATCTCTTCTTCACGCATGCGTTGTAGCGCCACTTTTGGCCCATCATGCTCGACATTAATCGTTACCGGACGAATCATCGCATTTTCAGCAGTTAATACTTTCGAACGATCGACATCTTCTAAGAACGTTTGCACGTAATCATTCGATGGGTTCGTTAATATTTCTTCACCCGTACCTATTTGCACAATATGACCATCCTTCATAATGGCAATACGATCACCAATACGTAAGGCTTCATTTAAATCATGGGTAATAAATACGATTGTTTTTTGTAAGTTTACTTGTAAATCTAATAGCTCATCTTGCATTTCTTTACGAATAAGGGGATCGAGCGCAGAAAAAGCTTCATCCATTAAAATGATTTCTGTATCATTTGCAAGTGCACGTGCTAAGCCAACACGTTGCTGCATCCCCCCCGATAATTGGCGCGGGAATTGGTCTTTATATGCTAATAGACCTGCATTTTGTAAAGCTTTTTCTGCTTTCAATCTTCGGTCTGCCTTTGGAACCCCTCTTATTTCTAAACCGTACTCTGCATTTTCTAAAATTGTGCGATGTGGAAACAAAGCGAAATTTTGGAAGACCATGCTCATTTTTCGGCGACGAACTTCTTGTAAGTCCTTCTTCTTTAAATTTGTAATAACTTTGCCATCAATTCGGATTTCTCCAGATGTTGGTTCAATTAATCGATTTAATAAACGAATTAAAGTTGATTTACCACTACCAGAGAGCCCCATAATGACGAAGATTTCGCCTTCTTCAATTTCAAGGTTTGCATTATAAACCCCTACTGTGGCGCCTGTTTTCTTTAAAATTTCTTCCTTTGAAAAGTTTTCATGCACCATTTTTAAAGCTTGGGCATTGTTCTTTCCAAAGATTTTGGTGACATTATTAATTTCTATTTTTGCCATATAACTAACTCACTTCCCTAAAAAAATAAAAGTAACAACTAGTAAAAAAAATCAAGTTGTCACTTCCAACTACTTCATTGTTACATATAAGTTGTTACTTTGTCAAATAGATGACATATATTACAAAGGAAACAGCTAACAGACATAATTTTTCAGCAAAAAAAAAATCACCCTACTACTGCTAGAGTGATTGTGAGTTACGTTTATTTGATTTGCCCGCGCATTTAGCTCGTTAAAAATTGCTGCACGACGGAATAGCTTTGCTCATTGCCAATAAAATAGAGTACATCTCCAGCTTGTAAGATGGCATAAGGTCCTGGTGATAACAACAGCTCGGTTTGCTTTTTTATCGCAATAATCGTAGCACCTGTTTGTTGCCAAAAATGAAGCTCTCCAATGTTTTTATTTAAAAACTTACATTGATCGTTTACTTCTATTTGAAATGGAATGAATGGGTTAATTGATTGAAGGCGATTTGTACGATTAATAAATTCAAACAGTGACTCTTGAATGCCTTCCAGTTCTTTTTTCTGTCTTTCAATACTATTCTCCAACTCATTTTGTAAAATGCGCACACTTTTCACATCTTTTAAGCGATGTACAAATTCTGCAGCTCGTTCATAGGACTGAATAATGACGCCACTGCCCCTTGTTGCCTCTACAATATTTAAATCTTGTAAAACAGCAATGGCGCGGCGAGCGGTTTCAGCCGATACGCCATATTGTGTGGCAATGGAGGAACGCGCATAAATTTTTTCGCCTACTTCATATTTACCTTCGACAATTTTCCCTGCAATGTCCTCAGCAATTAATTGATATTTAGGCCGTTTCACCGGTAGCTTTTTTTCCATATAAACTGACTCCCTTTCTTCATAACATACATTGTACTATGGAAAATAAAAAACGCTATTATTATCTTATTTACTATTGCAGGAAAATGAAAAGAGTTATATTCACAATTCATTAAGGGCAAAAAAATTTTTATTATATTTTTAGTTTTTAACCTAATTTTAACCTTTGTATTTTAATGTAGGGGGATAGGTGGGTGATGGATTATGCTACAGGTTGTAGATGCTTCGGCTAAAGACGAGTTGTTTCTTTACGAGCTGTATACTACGACGCGAGTGAATGATTTTATGATGTTGGGATTAGATAAACAGCAACTAGATGCTTTGCTACATATGCAATTCGAAGCACAACAACGTTCTTATGGTTGTAAGTTTCCCCAAGCAAAACAAGAGATTATTTACTATGGCGAGGTGAAAATTGGAAGAATGATGACAGCAAGCCAAAGAGAAAGCATTCATCTAATTGATATTTCCCTATTGCCTCATTTCAGAGGGAAAGGCTATGGCACTAAATTAATACAAAAATTACTGCGTTCGGCGGTCATTCGAAATTTACCGGTTACGCTTCATGTAGCTACAGGAAATCCAGCTCAACGGTTATATGAACGGTGTGGCTTTTATGTGACGGGAGAAGCCCCGCCTTACATTGCTATGAAATGGGACAACTTTATTAAATATTAAACTAATGGAGGAGAATGGACATGAGTGATTGTTATATCGGTGAAATACGTATGTTTTCAGGAAGCTATGCGCCACAAGGATGGGCGTTTTGCAATGGTCAAACACTACAGATAGCAGAAAATGAAGCACTTTTCGTATTAATTGGCACCACGTATGGTGGAGATGGCATGACAACCTTTTCTTTACCTGATTTGCAGGGTAGGGTACCAATTCATCAAAATTCACAGTATGCAATTGGTAGTAAGGATGGAACAGAAACAGTTACATTGACACAAGCGCAGCTTCCAGCACATACACATCTGTTGAATGTTAATAATGAAGCGAATGATTCTTCGCAAAGCTCACCAGCTAATCACGTATGGGGGGTCTCAGATATTAACAACTATCAGACTAATGTAACAAGTAATTTAGTACAGATGAATACAAATCTCATAACGCCGGTTGGAGGGAATCAACCCCATGACAATATGATGCCGTCATTGGCGATTAATTTTATTATTGCATTACAGGGAATCTTCCCCTCACAGGGATAGGAAGGAGTGAGCACTAATGGCAGAACCATTTTTAGGAGAGGTTAGACAGTTTGCATTCGGAATTATTCCAAAAGGATGGCTTCCATGCAATGGACAACTATTATCCATTCAACAAAACCAAGCACTTTATTCACTTTTAGGAACAATGTATGGAGGAAATGGTACTACAAATTTTGCTGTACCTAATTTACAAGGTAGAGTACCACTGCATAAAGGAAATACGATTACGTATGGAGTAGCAGGTGGTGAGGCAATGCATACATTAATGATCAATGAAATCCCTACCCATACACACCAGGTCAATGCTAATGCTGACATTGGAACCCAGTCTTCACCGAAAGACAATGCATGGGGGTTAGTAAATGGACGTTCTATTTACGCAACAATACCGAACGCAGATATGACGATGAATGTAGCTGCAATGACAGTTACAGGGCAAAGTAACGCACATAACAATATGCAACCTTATTTAACAATATCATTTTGTATCGCAGTTCAAGGAATTTTCCCACCAAGAAACTAAGGAGGAATGAAAAATGGCAGAAGCATATACAGGCGAAATTAGAATATTTGCTGGTACCTTCCCTCCCTATGGTTGGGCGATGTGTGATGGGTCACAATTGTCAATTCAGCAAAATACAGCTTTATTCGCTATTATTGGTACAACGTATGGCGGGGATGGTAAAACCTACTTTAACCTACCTGATTTAAGGGAACGTGCACCAATGCATTATGGGCATGGGGGTGGGCTTACACCAAGAATTATAGGAGAGATGGTTGGTTCAAGTACAGTCACACTAAACACTACAGAACTTCCTAGACACAAACATATCGCACAAGGTTCATCACAGGCTACGGGTGGCGTAGTTAGCCCTGCTAATGCTATATGGGGAGGTTCATCTCCATTTTCCAAAAACCCTTATGTTAATACGGCTAATCCTACTCCTATGAATGCGACAATTATGCAGTCACAAGGGGGAGGGCAACCTCATAACAACATGCAACCCTATTTAGCAATGAATTTTATCATTTGTTTGCAAGGGAATTTTCCACCGAGACCATAGAAATTTAAGTAACATGAGAAAGAGGTGAAAGCGTGATTTTGGACTCATTTCCCAAAAAGATGCTGCATAAAAGTTTTATCTTGACTACAATTCTATTCTTGATTTTTTCTATGTTAGGGATTCAGCCAGCTAAAGCGAGTACATCTGTGAAGTTAACACCTGTTAAGCAGTTGAATGTACAAAAAAATAATACTGACGGCTCCTTTCTTGACGTAAATACTGATCCAGATATTTTTGACATATACTATCGTAATGATTCTGTTAAGAACAAAAATTACGGAAGTATGACTTTCAGCGGTGTTGATACAACGAAAAGTATTACTTCAGCAATCCTTAAATTGCAAGTAGTAAATAATAATGATGGAAAGGAATCCAAACTTCGTATTGATTTAGGTTCGAATAGCGCAGAACTTACTTCTGGATTCCCAGCTTTAGTAGAAACCATGGGGAGGGAAGTAGCTGTTCCGAAGCACGAAGAACCTCGTTTATATCAAATTGATGTAAAGGACTATTTAGAAAGTTTGTCTCCGTCTGAAAGGGCGAATCCGATATTTATCATGTCGAGTGATTCTTCCAACATGACTGTAGTAAAGTCAGGAAACACTGTGGGGCGCGAGTACGATCCGTATCTTGAGATTACGTATGGAGCTGAATCTAATAGTGCCCCAACGGACATCGCACTAAGTTCGTCATCCGTAGAGGAAAATAAACCTGTGGGTACGGCAGTGGGTATGTTAAGTGCAATAGATCCAGATGCAGGAGATAGCTTTACGTATAGTTTAGTAGCAGGTACAGGAGATACAGATAATAGCAGCTTTACGATTACAGGCACTCAGCTAAAAACAGCACAGTCCTTCGATTACGAAACGAAGAGTAGTTATAGTATTCGAGTTCGTGTTACGGACAGTACTGGTAATCCGTTTGAAAAAGCTCTTACAATCAATGTCACAGATGTTAATGAACATACTGGACCGACTATCGTATCGTTGTCACCAGTCAACAATGCATCGGGTGTTCCCATTAGTTCGAATTTAACAATGACTTTTAATGAAGCGGTCACGACAGCTTCAGGGAATATTTATATAGTTAGAAATAGTGATCAAGCCATTGTCCAAACCATTGCTGCATCCTCACCGAGCATTGTCTCCAATGGAACAATTGTTACGATTGACCTGCCAACTGATTTAGCAAGTGGTATGGCGTATCATGTGAAAATGGATGCGGGTGCATTTAAGAATGCTGCACAGCAAGATTTTCAAGGGATTGCAGATGCCATGACATGGGGTTTTACAACTGTTACACAAAGTGCAAATGCGGATTTGAGCGGTTTAACCCTATCACAGGGCATATTAAGCCCAGCCTTTGCATTAGGAATGATGAGTTATAATGCAAGTGTTGATAATAGTGTAACAGGTATAACTGTGACACCGACAGCAGCAGATAACAAGTCAAAAATTCAAATTAATGGTGCAACTGTTACTAATGGTCAGGCAAGTAGCAATATTAGCTTGAATCCGGGTTTAAACACAATTACGATTGTCGTGACAGCAGAGAATGGCAATAAAAAAACGTATATATTGGTAATAGAGAGAGCCATAGCGGCAACTATTGAACCTGCACCGACAGTTCCAACTAATATCGTAACGGTTGAAGATACGAGATCAGGAAATATTTTGATTATAGGTGCACTGGATACAAAGTTCTTTATAGTTAGCGGCATAACAGGTGGTAAACTGTATAAAGCAAATGGCCCAATAGAAATTATGAACGGTGATTTTATTACTACAGCTGAGGGAAGTGCGGGTTTGCAGTTTATGCCTAACCTTGATGCAAATGGAACTACAGGTTTTGGCTTCAATGTGCAAGCGGCTCGTGACAATGCGGGTGCCGGGTTAAGTAGTGCGACACTGGTACAGATAAAAGTCACCGAAGTAAATGATGCACCGATTGCTGTAAACGACACACTTAGTGATCTGGATGAAACGGAAACGGTTAAAACTATACCGTTTTCCGATTTACTTGCAAATGATTTACCAGGACCGCCCAATGAATTAGGACAAATACTTACCATTACAAAAGTTGAGTCTACTTTCGGAGGTACTGCTGAAATTCTTGGCAATAATATTAAATTTACACGTACGCCTGGTTATATAGGGACGGCAAGTTTTAAGTATACGGTAACAGATAATGGTACTACAAATGATTTTCTTGAATCTAAAAGTTCTCAGGCGACAGCAACCTTTCAAGTTTTAAAGAAGGTGGATAAGCCAACTGTTACACCTGCAATTACGGATGAAGATAGACAGTCTACATCGGGTTTGGTGATTAACCCTACAAATACAGGAGACCCAGCAACGACCCACTTCAAAATTTCAAATATTAAAAACGGTAAACTGTATTTGAATGATGGGACAACGCAAATTGCGGAGGGGTCGTTTATTACGGTTGCACAGGGTACTGCTGGGTTGAAGTTTACACCTGATGCTAATTTATTTACGACAGCAACGACTACATTTGGCTTTGATGTTCAAGCTGCACCAGGAACGGATGGCAGACTATTAAGTGATGTTGTTTCGGCAATTATCACTGTAAACTTTGTAAATGATGCACCAACTATTGCAATTCCAATAAGCAATCCCCAAGTTATTGTAGGAAAAAGCAATAGTATCGATGTTAGCAATACGTTTTCGGATGTTGACGGGGACACACTAACGTTAACAGTAGAATCTCATGCATCAAATGTTGCATCTGTGCAGCTCAATCAGCAGCAGTTAACGATACAAGGGCTAGCAGTTGGCACAGCCGATATTACTGTAATAGCAATTGATAATCATGGTGTAATGGTGACAGATACATTTACCGTCTTTATAACGAACACGAATCCTGTTTTTCCAAGTCCCACAATTACTGAAACCGTAGAAGCAGGTAAAACAGTTTCAGGTGCGGTTGTCGCGACTGATGTAGATGGGCATGTGCTGACGTATAGTAATGTGACTAGTCCATCATTTGGTAGTCTTAATGTAATTGATGATGGCACGTGGACTTACACAAATAGTTTAGGTTCTGGTAGAAATGATAGCTTCAAAATTCAGGTAAGTGATAGCTATGGAGGAACAGCTGAAATTACAGTGAATATAACGGTAAAGGTATCGTCGTATACAGTAAGCTTTGATGTGGATGGAGGAAGTGTGGTAGCGTCCCAAGCCATTGCAGATGGAGGGAAAGTAACAACTCCAACAACCCCAACAAAGGCAGGTTATACGTTCGGTGGTTGGTATACAAGTAGCGCATATACAACGCCGTTTGATTTCGATAAAGGTATCACTGCGAACACAGTGGTGTATGCGAAATGGATAGCGATTCCAATCCCAGTTTCACATACAGTAAGCTTCGATGTAGACGCAGGAAGTGCGGTAGCGTCTCAAACCATTGCGGATGGAGAGAAAGCAACACTACCTACACCACCAACAAAGGCAGGTCATATGTTCGGTGGCTGGTATACAAGCAACGCGTATACAACGGTATTTGACTTCAACAGTACTATCACAGCGAATACGGTAGTATATGCAAAATGGATAAAGATCCCAATCCCAATCTCGCACACAGTGAGCTTTAATGTGGATGGAGGAAGTGCGGTAGCGCCCCAAACGATTGTGGATGGAGGAAAAGTAACAGCACCAGCAACGCCGACAAAGGCAGGCTATACTTTCGGTGGTTGGTATAAAGAAACGTCATTTGCTACTGAATGGAACTTTGCAACAAATATAGTGGATGCGAACACAACGCTGTATGCACGTTGGATTCGCAATTTTACACCTCCAACAGATTCGGAAGCAGTAGCGAAGGCGAAAGCAACACTGATAATTGGCTATAGTACAGGGGATAGTGCAACGAGTATCACGCAAAAACTGACATTGCCCGTTATGGGTGAAGAGGGCACAACGGTAAGTTGGACATCTAGTAATCCAACAGTTGTGACAGAGAATGGGGTTGTACAGCGACCGTCAGTAGATGATAGTACGGTCATACTAACGGCTACAATTGTTAAAGGTAATGTGAAGGAAACGAAGCAATTTATAGTGGTAGTGAAAGGTTATAATGATCGATATCCATCAGTGACATCAACACCAGATTCACCACCATCTAATACGGAGCAGATTGTTGTAGATGTTATGAGTGGAAGTGGCGGGGTTGTTTCAACAGTTACTATAAAACGTACGAAAAATGCGGACGGGACATTTAACGATGTCGTGACGTTAACGGAGCAGAGTGCAAGAGATGTCGTTGCGAAGTTGAAGGAAAACGGGGCCAATAATGCTCGTATAATCATTCCAGATCAACAAGACAAAGTGAATGAAGTCTATATCCCGATTCCGAAAAATGTTATGGCGATTCTAAAAGATGGGAAAGTAAATGTTGAAATGGTTATCCATAATGTGCGAATCACCATTCCAGTAAGTTCATTTGAGCTACTGATGGATGATATGTATTTCCGTGTGGTGCCGATGAAAGCACAGGCGGGGCAAAGTGAAATTTTAGAGCGCGCAAGAAAAGAAGCGCGTGTAATAGAGGGCGTGGACAGCACTGTGATTCATATACTCGGTCGTCCGATGAAAATTGAGACGAATCTGCAAAATCGCCCAGTCGAACTTACATTGCCATTACCTACTGATGTAACAAAAGAACAGTTAAATCACTTAGAAATTTATATCGAGCATAGTGATGTCACGAAGGAAATGGTTAGTGGAAAAATTGTGACGCTTGCAGATGGAAAATGGGGCATTCAATTTACAGTGCAGAAGTTCTCAACATTTACTGTACTATATATGCCGAAGAAAGAAGTAGTAGAGGAAGAAGTGCCTGAGGAGATTCTACCAGAAGAAGCGAAAAACCCGTATATTCAAGGCTACACTGATGGCACATTCCGACCAAATACGCATATTACGCGTGCACAAATGGCGGTGATGTTAGCACGTAATTTAAGCGACAATGATATGCCAGCTTCGTCTAAGGTTTCTTATTCGGATACAGCCGCATCGTGGTCAAAGGATGAGATTGAGTATGTTCGGGCACAAGGCATTATGAATGGACGTGCAGACGGAAAGTTTGGTCCGAATGAGGCGATTACACGTGCGCAAATGGCAGCAATCGCAATACGTTGGATTGACAAGCAATGTGCAGCAGATGATACAGCCGCGTATTGTACAGGAGATACTACAAATATTACATTTAATGATGTGAACAGTCAGCACTGGGCTGCGACCTACATTGAGAAAATTAGTGCACTTGGCATTATGACAGGCATGAATGCATCTAGATTTAATCCAGAAGGTACTTTAACACGTGCACAGGCCGTAAAAGTGTTAAATCGTTTGTTTGAACGAGATTTAGCGACAAATGAAGTACCGCTTTTCTCAGATGTGCCAAGAAATCATTGGGCATTCGATGAGATCCAAGCTGCAGCAAAGAAATAATCTATCGAGGCTGACGTGATTCATTGCGTCAGCCTTTTGTACCGGATGCACAAACAATAAAATGCATATGCGGTGTTAGCTTGAACAAAGCCGTAAGCAATAACCATCTTGCTTGCGGCTTTTTTGCGTTTTGCTGCATTTGGCAAGTAGGTTTCACTTATAAAGGATCGTTTGATAATCTTAATTGGAATATTCGATTTTTTCAGAATTTTATATTGACTTTTTCTGTGGGTGTCGCTAATATAAAAGCATATTAAATCTATAGGGATTATACATTACGAGGGGGACTTATTTTGTTGAGTGTTGCATTACAAAATGGCCTACAGCAACAATTTGAAACAATTGTAAAAAATAGACGTTTTCTACATCAGCATCCAGAGCTATCATTTCAAGAGCAAAATACTTCGCGCTTTATTGCAGAGCAGCTAAAGGTATATGGTCTTGAAGTCTATGAAAATATCGGTGGTTATGGAGTTGTGGCGTACATTCGCGCCTTAAATCCTACTAAAACAATTTGTTTACGTGCTGATTTTGACGCGTTGCCAATTCCAGATGAAAAGGATGTTGAATATAAATCAACGGTGGAAGGTGTCAGTCATGCATGTGGACACGATGGCCACACATCAGCCTTACTAGGTGTTGCAGCTGTTTTACAGGAAAATAAACATTTACTATCAGGTGATGTAAAGTTGCTTTTCCAACCGGCTGAAGAAAAACCACCAGGCGGGGCAAAGGCAATGGTTGAAGCGGGCGTATTAGATGATGTCGATTACATTTTTGGAGCACATTTAGCATCAGATTTAGCGCTTGGAAAATATGCATCACGCGTAGGCGCAACGAAGGGTTCAGTTGATGCTTTTACGATTAAAATTTTCGGTAAAGGTGGACACGGTGCACAGCCGCATCAAACGAAAGACTCCATCGTAATTGGCGCACAATTAATCACGCAATTACAGCAAATTGTGAGTCGTCGCATTGACCCGATTGATCCAGCGGTTGTGACGGTAGGGAGCTTCCATAGTGGCAATGCTTTTAATGTCATTGCGGATACAGCAGAAATCGAAGGCACGGTGCGTACGCTAAGTGCAAAGGCGCGTGCACAAGTAGAAACAGAAATTCGCGCTATTTTAGACGGCTTAAAAGTATCGAGCCATATTGATTATGAATTAAATTATTTAAATGGTTATCCGGTGTTAATTAATCACGAGGCAGAAACACTTGTGGTGAAATCAATTGTAGAGCAGTCCTTTGGCAGTGATGCTTATGAAACCGCACAACAAAGCTTAACGGCTGAGGATTTTGCTTATTATTTAGAGAAAAAGCCAGGCGCTTACTTTTATGTAGGCTCTCATAATGATAGCGAAGCAACGAAATACCCACATCATCATCCTAAATTTGATTTTGATGAACGCGCGCTACTTAATATCGGCGACCTGTTTTTAAAAATTGTTAGTCACTATGTTGTAGAGGAGAAATAATACATGGCATTACAGTTTGATCATTTCGTTCATTTAACACCTGACCCAACGAAGGCAGCAGAGGCGTTTCAACAATTAGGCTTACATGCTGTACAAGGCGGAAAGCATGAAAAGCTAGGTACATACAACACACTTAGCTATTTTGATTTAAGTTATGTGGAGCTTATCGGGATTTTTGATGAAGCGTTAGTGAGTGAAGCAGCGAGTATTAAGTATAGCTTGCGTGATACGTTTGTAGAAAATCATTTACAAGCCGGTCCACAGCGTATTGCACTGCGCTCAGAAAATTTACAGGAGCTAGCAGAGCGCTTTAGAGCAGCGGGACTTGAAGTACATGGACCGACTGATTTTAGTCGTACTCGTCCAGATGGCACACTTGTTACATGGAAGCTACTTTTTGCTGGTAAAGAGAATGAAGGATTACGCCTACCATTCTTTATTGAGTGGGATGAAAAGGATGCAGAACGCCGAGTGGATTTAACGGAGCGCGGCGTCATCGCACCACATTTGTTAGGGGATATACAGGTAGACGGGGCGGCATTTGCTGTTCGCAATATTGAAGAAACCGCAGCACTATGGTCATCGCTTTTGCAGCTTGAAAAAGGTGAAAGCTATGAAGATGAAGTCTGGAATGCCAAGGTACAACGTTTAACATTACAAGGTGGCGACATCGTATTATATGAACCACTTGGAGACGGTGTAGTGGCAGATGTATTAGCAACGGGTGGCGAGCAATTATTTGCCCTACAATTTAAAGGCGCAACACAAAAGGTCGAAAAAATCACAAATGCACTTTATCGCTTTGTTTAAAGAAGAGGAGATCAGATGAAAAAATTATTATCAGTTTTCGGTTTAGTAGCATTACTAGCCGTGTTAACAGCTTGCTCATCAAGCGATAAAGAAGAGGTCGCGACAGGTGAGGCAGAAGGTACAGAATTAAAAACGATTAACATCGGGTATCAAAAAGGAAATACATTACACATTTTAAAAGAGTCAGGCATTTTAGATGAAGCAGCAAAAGAAAAAGGCATATCAGTCAAATGGGAGCTATTTACACATGGTAATACGTTAATGGAAGGGATTTATGCAGGTGCAATTCACTTCGGTCACGCAGCTGATGGCCCTGGTATTTTTGCGCAAGCATCAAATAAGCCGTTTTATTATGTAGGCGCAGATAATCCAAATCCAGAGGGTGTAGGGATTGTTGTTTTAAAAAGCTCAGGGATTACAAAGCTTGAGGATTTAAAAGGGAAAAAAGTTGGCGCATTAAAAGGTGGGAATCACCACTATTCAACAGTACTTGCTTTAGAATCAGTAGGCTTAACAGTGGATGATGTAGAGTGGGTATACCCAGAGGACGCAGCACAAGGTCGTGCATTATTTGAAACAGGTCAAATTGACGCTTTAGCTTCTTATGATCCATTCTTTGCATCAGCAGAGCTTGAAACAGATTCGATTACATTAGTAAATGGTGATATTGATGGCTATCCAAACCGTACATTCTATTTTGCAACAGAATCATTTGTTGAGCAGAATCCAGAGCTAGTAGAGTTCATTTTAGAAAAGATCGATGAATCGGATAAATGGGCAAACGAAAATCGCGAAGAAGTAATCGGAATTATGACGGAAGCGCTTGGTATTAAAAAAGAAGTAATTAGCGAGCAAATTAATCGTCGTACATTCGGTGCTACTGAAATTACAGAAGAAATTATTGAAACACAGCAAAAACAAGCTGATAAATACTTCGACTTGAAGTTAATTCCAGTAGAAGTCAACGTTCAAGATAAGGTTTGGGTTAAATAAGATTGTGAGGTAAGCGGGTGCAGTTATGCTCTCGCTTGCTTTATATAGGAGGATTAAGACTATGAAATTTGATGTTCGCCCATGGGTTATCCCTGCATTGCTTGTCGTTGTATGGGAAGTCATCGTTCGCTTAGAAATTATTTCAGCATCATTATTTCCGTCACCGCTGACGATTGTTGAAACAGGGTGGAACTTACTTGTAAATGGTGATTTATTATCCCATATTGGTGTTAGCTTAGGTCGTGCGTTGACGGGGATGGTTATCGGTGGCGCTATCGGTTTTGCATTAGGTGTATTAAATGGTTTATCAAAAAAGTCATATATTTATTTAGATACAACAATTCAAATGATTCGAAATATCCCTCACTTAGCCCTCATTCCACTTGTAATTGTTTGGATTGGTATTGGAGAGGATGCAAAAATCTTTTTAGTCGTTTTAGGTGTATTATTCCCGATTTATGTGAATACATTCCACGGCATTCGTAATGTGGATCCGAACTTAGTTGAAATGGGCCGTATGTACAATTTAAAGGGCTGGCGTTTATTTAAGGATGTGCTACTACCAGGTGCGTTGCCATCGATTTTTGTCGGACTACGCTACGCATTAGGCGTTATGTGGTTAACATTAATTATTGCTGAAACGATTCCTACAAATGAAGGCTTAGGTTATTTAGCGACGAATGCGCGTGAGTTCATGCAAACGGATGTCATTATTTTGAGTATTGTCATCTATGCATTACTTGGAAAAGTAGCGGATTTAATTGCACAGATTGGTGAAAATCGCGCATTAAAATGGAATGCGAGCTACACGAAATAAGGGAGGGTTGCTGAGTGAAACATGAAGCCATTCAAATCGATATTAACCATTTAAAAAAATCATTCGGTTCGAAAAAAATTTTACATGATATTTCCATTACCTTTGAAAAAGGCGAATTCATAGCGATTATTGGGAAAAGTGGTAGTGGTAAAAGTACACTGCTGCGCCTTATCGCAAGTTTAGAGAAAATTACAGAAGGCGAATTATTATTTGACGGTGTGTCAGCAAATAAATCCGATGCTAATGTCAAAATGATGTATCAGGATTCGCGTTTATTACCATGGAAAAAAGTCATCGATAATGTGGGTTTAGGATTAACGGGCGATTGGACGGCTAAGGCTGAAGAAGCATTAAATAAAGTAGGTCTTCTACATTTAAAGGATGAATGGCCATCTACGTTATCAGGTGGGCAAAAGCAGCGTGTTGCCTTAGCACGTGCATTAATCCATGAGCCATCATTATTAATGCTAGATGAGCCATTAAGTGCGCTCGATGCGCTAACACGTATTGAAATGCAAAATTTAATTGAAATGATTTTTCAAAAAAATAATTTTACAGCACTGCTTGTTACGCATGATGTAGGGGAAGCCGTTCGATTGGCGGATCGCATTATTTTAATTGAGGATGGGCATATTGCTTATGATGAAAAAGTAAGTGCTCCGCGTCCGCGTAAATTAACCAACCCAGTACTAATTGAATTAGAGGAGAAAATTTTAAATCGCTTAATGCACGGGGAGGAAGAGGCTGTAGAGCAAGCAAAACAGCAAGATTTGCAGATAGCCATAAATCATTAATGAGAAGGATGTACTTCGTTTGTTGAGGTGCATCCTTTTTGCATAGGGATTTTATTTTTATTGACCAGGTGCATAAGTTATTAGGATATTACCAAAAAACACAAAACCCTACGTTTCTACTCACGCAGGGCTTTTGTATAAATTTCTGTGTTCGACTTACAAGCTCTCGCCAAAGTCAGCGCGGAATTTTGCGGCTAATTGCTCTGGCCAATCTGTTTTGGCGTCTAATTTACCAAAGAAGAAGCGTAACACTTTTGGCTCTTCAACGAATGTCATTCCACCGATTAAGTGGCGGTTGTCGTAGAGCCAGCTAATACGGTCGACTGCGTATTTTACTTGGGATAAAGTGAAGACACGGCGCGGCATGGCCATGCGCACTAATTCCATATGTGCAAGTGTTTCGTTGCCATTTTCATCGCGCTGTTCCGACATCGTACCGCGTTCCATACCACGTGCACCACTGGCAATATAAATCGCAGCAGCCAGAGCACCAGCAGGGTAATCGGTTTGTGGCAGATGGTCTAAAAACTTAGAGGCATCAATATGACAGCCAAGACCGCCAGCCGGTAGCACGACAGGAACTCCTTTTTTCTGTAATTCATCGGACATGAACTGAATGAACTCAGGGCCCTGTGAAATGTATTGCTCGTCCATTGTTTCATCTAAACCAACAGCAATGGCCTCCATCTCACGTACCGACATCCCGCCATATGTTAAGAAGCCCTCATATAGTGTGATGTACTCACGCATCGCTAAATAATCTTCTTCGCTATTCGTAATAATTCCGCCACCACGTGCAAAGCCAAGCTTACGTGCTGAGAAGTATAAAATATGTGCTTGGTCGGCAAGCTCGCGTGTAATTTCGCGGATGGATTTGTCTTTGTATGCGTCCTCACGCGTTTTGATGAAGTGTAAATTATCGGCTAATAAACTAATATCGTACACTAATTTCAAATTGTATGTATCGCAAACTGCACGTACTTCTTTTAAGTTTTCGACAGAGTGTGGCTGCCCACCGATTAAGTTTGTGCCTGCTTCGACACGAACGAAGGCGATATTTTCAGCACCGCGCGCCTCGATTAGTGCTGTTAGCTTCGCAATATCCATATTCCCCTTGAATAAATCAGTTGAATTTAAATTAAGTGCTTCCTCTTTGAAGACCTCTTCCACCACACCACCATTGAGTGTTACATGCGCCTTTGATGTTGTAAAGTGATAATTCATAGGAACCGTTGTACCAGGCTTGACGAATACTTGCGAAATAATATTTTCACAAGCACGACCTTGGTGTGTCGGTAAAAAATATTTCGTACCGAAAATTTCAGTGAGCTTATTTTCTAAGCGTGTAAATGTAGCTGAGCCGGCATAGCTATCATCCGCCTCCAGCATAGAAGCCTGCTGACGGTCAGACATAGCGTTCACACCGCTATCTGTCAGCATATCCATATACACATCCTCATTTTTCAGTAGGAATGTATTGAAACCCGCCTCACGCATTGCCTCAACACGCGCTTCGACAGGTGGTAAATTAAGCTTTTGAATAATACGTACTTTGTGCATCTCTAATGGAATGGTTTCACCAGAGTAAAATTTGATTGACATAGGAATCCCCTTTCGATACTTTATCGCGTTAATTCGATGAACTAAATTTTATTTTACAGGAAAAAATAAATTAATGTTGTAAAATTCAGAAATCTAAATATTCCGAAAAAGAAGGATTTGTTCGTTTGAGCAGTCCTGTGAATAGCTAAAGTATGGATAAATTTAGTGAATCGAGCGTATTTCCTGGGAAACCGAGCATAATGAGGTTAGTATAAATAATGGACACGTAATTGCGAGCGTATGTATGATAAGACTAATACATTAAAGGACGTGTTCAAAATGAGTAAAAGGCCCACACCAGAGTACAAAGAGTATGTCGTAAAGCTTGTAGTGGAAGAAGGGAAAAAAGCCACTCAACTAGCCTATGAGTTAGGGATTGGAGAATCTTCTATTCGACGCTGGGTAAAAGAATATCGTGATCAAAAGGCAGCCGAAACAGAGGGTATTCAGTATGTCACACCGACAGAGTTAAAACGAATGCAAAATGATTATGAAAAGAAATTGCGTGCGCTTGAGGAGGAAAATGCGATCCTAAAAAAGGCGATGCACATCTTTGCGAAAAACCAGCCGTAATTTATACCTTTATTCAAGCACATGTAGGTGAATTTACGATTGTAAAGATGTGTAACGTACTTGGTGTCTCCAAAAGTGGCTACTATAATTGGCTTCAGAAACAATCTGCCCCCCTAACTGAACGTGAAGAGAGAGAAATTGAAATTACTCAAAAGGTACATCAATCCTTTCATGAAAGCTATGGTACATATGGTAGCCCTCGTATTCGAAAGGACTTACAAGAATGGGGATATGTTTTATCTCAAAAGAAAATAGCGAATTTGATGCGAGAGCTCGGTTTATGTGCTGTCATTCCTAAACAATATCAACGAACAACCAATTCCGATCACGACCATTTTATTTATCCTGATTTAGTGAAGCGTGACTTCGATGTGAAAGAGCCAAATCAAGTGTGGGTGGCGGATATTACGTATATACGGACGATGCAGGGATGGCTTTATTTAGCGAGCATTATGGATTTATACTCACGTAAAATTATTGGTTGGGCAATCGCTGACCACATGAAAGAAGCCTTGGTTTTAGAGGCATTGGAAAAAGCGTTACTAATAAGAAAACCACCAGCAGGTTGCATTCATCATTCCGATAGAGGGGTACAATACTGCTCAAACGCGTATACCAACCTATTAAAAGAATATCAGATGGAAATAAGCATGAGTAAAAAAGGCGATCCTTATGATAATGCCTGTATCGAGTCATTCCATTCGACCATCAAAAAAGAATGTATTTATCGTCAACGATTCCAAACAAAACACGAGGCCAAACAAGTAGTTCAAGCTTATATCATTGAGTTTTATAACAAGAAAAGACGTCACTCAACATTGGGATATGTGTCTCCGAATCAATATGAGCGAATCAACAACCCAAAAAACACATCTAGCCGCTCAAAATCTGCTTAGAGGTAGTTGTATCGTTAAGCTCCAATTTGGAGGTTAACGATACGACTACCAGACCAACCGAAGGGCGGTAGTACTAAAACGCTCGATTTTTTATGTCCATTTTATTGACTTAAGACCAATAAATTTAGAAAACCGATTATATCTCACTAGAATTCGAGCATAAAAAACCACAGCAGCGGCTCATCTAAGGCTAATCATGTGATGAGCCGTGCAAATAAAAGCTAGGCCTACTCTATATGAATCTTCCCATAAACGCCGCCCCCACCAACCGTAATGCCGAGTGTTCCTTTTCTGGCGGAGTCGATGGCATGCGCTAGTTTCTCAGGAATCACTTGTTTGAGCTCATCTAAGGACGCCTTGTGGAGAATATTCATTTCTGTGCCGAAAGCGGTTAATAACTTCTCGATCGTTTTGGGACCAATACCGGGAATAAAGTCGAGCGGCACCTGATGAATATAAGGTGGTCTGTTGATTTCCTGTACTGCCGTGTCGGATAGCTCACAGATTCGTTTGGCAACCCCTTTAATGAAATGCGATTTGCCGCAAAAAGGGCAGTGGATTGGGGTTTCCTCTATCATCTTTTCCCCGCAATTGGCGCAAACCGTGTCATGATATTTACCGAGAAGTGGATTTAATCCATAATTAGCGACAATGCCTCGTCCATCTTGCTGCTGAAGTACCTTTCTCAATTCCTCAAAATTGGCATCAGCTACGTGCATTTTTTGGTATTCACGGGCAAGCTTACCGAGTGAATGGGCATCTGAATTGGTGACAAAGCTATAGGGAAATAACTCAGAAATGGACTTTACCATATACGTATCTGAGCTGAGACCGAGCTCAATGGCGTCAATAAGCTGCGGATCAAACACTTCGCTTAAGCTGCTCTGAACGCCTTTTCCGAATAGGCTTTTAAACGGTGTAAATACATGCGCCGGGATAAATAATCCGCCCAGCTCATTCACCTTTTGCTGTAAGGTGCGCCCCTCACAATAAATGCGCTGTGAGCTTAAATGAATATTTTTCATGTGTGCGCTCATCCAATGGGAAAAGGTTTTCATCGTTTCAATGGTAGGCATATAGCAAAGGACGTGAATTGGTCCATGACAATGTGCATCGTAAATTTCAATTTCCGAGCCCAAAATAAGCGTTGTTTTTTGAAAGCGTACGCCACCTGCATCAAGCTCTGCTGCCGCGCCTGTTTGAATTAATTGCTCAATTTCCTGAATGACTTCAGGGGAATGGCAATCGATAATGCCGACCAAATCGAGCCCTTTTTTAGACGTAGCGGTTTCTAATATATTGGTTAGCGTTAAGTTGTTGCTGCCGGTAATTTTCACTGCGCGGCCTTTTTCTGTTCGACCAATATGTATATGCAAATCTGCGTAAATTTCTTTCAACTGCTTACACATCCTTTTTTATACAAGGATACCCTAAATGGTGAGAATTCATGTTGCGTAGGTTATCAATATTGAAAAATACGAGAACAAAAATCATATGAGCACAAAAATCAAAGGTTCGCATAGGTACTCCTACTTTTTGCTGACTGCTATTTCTAATGTAGAAAGCAGACAAATTCAAAATTAGCTAAGTCTAATCTCAGCGCAGTCGGCAGGGCATATGGTAAACTTTCATTGAACTAGTATTAAAAAGGAGTCGATTTGAAATGGGTCAATCATTACAAGGCAAAGTAGCCGTAGTCACAGGTGCAGCACGTGGCATCGGGAAAGCGGTAGCCATCGCATTAGCAAAAGAAGGTGTCAATGTTGGTGTGATTGCACGCTCTGAGGATGCACTGCAGCAAGTGGTGAAGGAAATGGAGAGCCATGGTGTCAAAGCAGCTTATGCCATTGCCGATGTTTCGAATCTAGAGCAAGTACAAGCAGCAGCGGCCAAATTAAAGCAAGAATTAGGGCTAACGGATATTTTAATCAACAATGCAGGTGTGGGGAAATTTGAAAAGCTTGTTGATATGGATCCAACAGAATTTAAAGAAATTGTTGATATTAACGTGATGGGTACGTTTTATGTGTCGCACACGATTGTTCCGCAATTAATTGAAAAAAATGCAGGCGATGTCATTAATATTTCATCGACAAATGGCTTAAATGGCGCAGCAACATCAAGTGCCTATAGCGCATCAAAATTTGGGGTGATTGGTCTAACAGAATCACTAGCAGCAGAAGTACGTCGCAACAATATTCGTGTAACGGCATTAGCGCCAAGTACGATAGCGACTGACTTAGCAGATGCAATGAACCTAGTGCCAGCCGATAAAAAAGAGCAATACATGCACCCAGAAGATATTGCTGAATACATCGTGGCACAATTGAAATTAAATCAACGTATGTATATCAAAACGGCAACATTAATGAATACAAATCCATTCTAATCATGGTTTGATTTTGCAAAGCCGCCCTCACCAAGAAAATGCTCTATGGGGGTGGTTTTTTGCGCTTTGAAAAACTTTTTTTCCCTCAAAATTTCGCATGAAAAATTCAATTTCCCTAGATGGAGCACTTCAAATTGTCTCTTTCAATATTTACCCGATTTTTGCCTACTTGCACGAAAAACACCGCTACATCGCAAAGTGTAACGGTGTTCTTTTCACTTAAACGCACTACCAACAGCTAGCCAATGCGAATCCCATTCCGTAATAGCGTTGCCTACGCGACATGCGATGCCACAAGCATTTCCATCTACGATAAACGAGCCGATGAGCCATTTTTTCGCATATTCCCCGTGCTGTAAACGAATGGTAATATCGGGCATTTCAATAAATTCCTGATACAAGTACAAATTATCCGTATAATGCCGGTTGGGAGAGGCGATTTGCATATCACCCTTTGCATCAAAAATTTCGACGGTATTGCCCTCGCGAGAAAATACGGGCTTTTTCACGAAAGCACGCCCCGCAGCTAAAAACGGAGCATCACTTAAAAAGGTCGGCAGCATATAACGCTTAATCGCCCCACGCTCATGCTTCGTAAAGAGTGTTTCATCATTGCGCCGTTCCCAAATCAGCCATAACAAAATTTTCGATTGCAATAAATAAGCAGCCGGCGCATTAATTATGGCAAGCTCTTTATCCCGCACAAGGTCCAATAGCTGAAGCCCAATGCGGTCACCATCTTCGGCAACATCATCCAGCAAAAATTCAAGCGGATGTGCGGGGCGGTATAAAATATCGATGCGTTCCATATTGGCGGTGTAAAGCCCTCGTTGCAAGCCATCCTTAATAATAATGAGCTCTTTAATCGGCACATATTCCACATCGAAAGGGAGCACACGTTGCATAAATCTCACCTGGCAATGCTCCTCGACATCGTCGGCTGCTTCCTTGCCGGTAATGACTACTTTTGGTGTTGTTGTTTTATTCAAATAATGCATCGCCTGGAATAATGCCTGTGACATGCCTTTGATAAATTGCTGCGTATTATTGGGATTTTTGACGCCAAACTCCGCGCACAACTTCTCGTTCATCTCAAAGGTTTCCTGCACTAAAAAGGGGGTATCGCCGTTGAGTTCAATGCATTTAATACGCCCATCTTCTGTACAAATAAAATCAAATCGAGCCAGTACGGCCATTTGGTTTAAATAATCCAGCTGTAGATATTCCAGCATTTCCTCACGTAGCCCAAGTGCCAACAACTGCTCCTTTGAAAGCGTAGGCAACACGCGCGCAACTTTACAGAAAATGCCCCACAGCATATGTGAGGCAAAGCGAATTTCTTCGATTTTTTTTTCCGGTAGCACCATCACATCGTAAAGGGCATATTCAAGATCAACAAAGTCAGCAAAAAAGCGGTCTTTATAAGGCGCGTAAAAGGCTTCGCGCTTGCTATAATCTGGCTTCATATGAAAAAATCCCCCTTACGATGATGAAGAACCACCACGAGAGGCACCACCTGAGCTAAAGCCAGATTTCCCGCTGCTATAATTCGTGGAGCCGTTGGATGGCTTATTGCTGTGTTGGTTACTATCGGTTGTATTTGTATTTGTATTTGTATTTGTATTTGTATTTGTATTTGTATTTGTATTTGTATTTGTATTTGTATTTGTATTCGTAGTTGGAGCTGTTGGTGAAGTCGTTGCGCTATTTGTTGTACTAGAAGACCCGCGTGAGCCCGTTCCGTAACTGCCTCCACCAGAAGAACCACCTGTGCTATTACTTGATTGATCCTGCTTTCTTTTCTTTGATTGATAGTAGGAACTTGCAAGCATGGCACCCATTGTTGCGTACATCATACCACCGAAAAAGTGTTGGCCGTGGTAGCTCGAGTATTCGTCTTCACAAGTATACGAGCCGTCCTCCTGCTCTGCCCATTGCTCACAGGCCTCATAAAATTCGGAATCCTCAATGGCTTGTAAATCTTCTTCCGATTCATATTCAACTGGCTCAACTGGTGCTTCAGTAGAATTTACGTCTGTATGTACAATTTCCTCAACAGTTTCCTCATACGTTGCCTGTTCTGAGCCGCATGCAGTTAATTGAAGTGTCATCGCAGAAGCTGTCGACACGGCCGCAATCTTTTTCCAAGTTGTCATAAAAATCTCTCCCCGTTTGATATTGTTAACTACTTATACGGGATATTGGTTAGGAAGGTTTCAAATAAGTAAAGCAATTTCTATTAGCGGTTACCCCCTAACGAAAAATCCCCCAAAAAACACTAAGAAAATCTTAAGAATTGATGTGCATGTTTGTTAAGATTTATTTAGTATCATATCCTTATACGAATCAGGTAGGGGTGAACGGCATGAGCCGAAAGAAATGGAGAAGTGACGAGCATTGAATATTTTGATTTGTGATGATGATAAAGAAATTGTACGTGCGATTAGTATTTATTTAGAAAACGAGGGCTACCAAGTGTTCAAGGCCTATGATGGGCTAGAGGCAATCGCGCTCATTCAAGACCATGTGATACACCTCATTATTATGGATATTATGATGCCGAAAATGGATGGGATTACGGCGACGATGAAAATTCGGCAGGAGCATATGATTCCGCTTATCATGCTTTCAGCCAAATCAGAGGATCATGATAAAATTCTTGGGTTAAATATCGGCGCGGATGACTATTTGGCCAAGCCGTTTAATCCGTTAGAGCTAATGGCACGAGTGAAATCACAGCTTAGACGCTATACCACTTTCGGCAGTCTTGAAGTGAACAATGCTGTATGCCAATCAGGCGGGCTTGTCATAGATGATGAGCGGAAAATCATTACAGTCGATAATGAAGCGGTTCATTTAACACCAGTGCAGTATAAAATTGTGAAGCTGCTGACAGCAAATGCCGGGAAAGTATTCACCATTGAAGAAATTTATGAAAAGGTTTGGAATGAACGTGCTGTTAGTCCAGAAAATACAGTGGCGGTTCATATCCGAAAGATTCGCGAAAAAATTGAAATCAATCCGAAAGAGCCAAAGTATTTAAAAGTGGTTTGGGGAGTGGGGTATAAAATTGAGAAATATTAGTCATGGAAGGATTACGAAGGTGATTGTGTTCCTACTTGCCGTTGTTTGTATTACGGGGGCAGTGAAGGCAGTGGTCGACATGGAAGTAAAATCGATTCATCTGAGTGCCATTAATGAAGAAAATTATTATGAAAGCCAATCATTTGCGAATGAAAGCTACGGTATTATTGCACCTTTAGCAGATTTGATCACGCACTACAAAAGTGAAGAATATATTTTAAGTGGTAAGGCATTAACAGCAGACGACCTAGAATATATGGAAGAAACGTTTTCCTATAGTTTCGCTCCATACGAACAGGATTCGAATTTAAGTGAAGCCGAATCCAATCGAATGTATCAAGAGAAATATGCAGCGTACTTAAAGCGTGAAAAAGAAAAAAGAATGAATGAGCAAGTCAAAAGCTATTATCAAATCCTCGCAGATTTAAAAGCAAAAAAAGGAATCATTTATTATGCGAGTAATGGGGAGCAAAAATTCGCCAATAGCGAGTTCAATACAAAGGCGCAATTTGAAACCTACAAAGCCTATATGCTATTTGTAGATTATGAGCAAATGCTGCACCCAGTAGAAATGAAAAATAGTAGAATGTTAGATAATCTGTCCTACGTAGTGGAAGAAATGAATCCACAAACAGATGTCATTTACGTGGCATTTGAACCAGCCTTCTTACAGCAAAAAACGCAGGAGTGGGAAGCGGATAAAGCAGCCGCCAAAGATTTGTTGAATGAATTCTTTGTATTTTTAGCAGGCTTTATTATTACATTTATTTATTTAGTAATCGTGATCGGCAGAACATCCTTTAATGATAAAGAAATGCATTTCCACGTCATTGACAAACTATATAATGATCTCAATATAATCATCGCTGTTTCTTTACCAACTTGGTGGGTTGTTATGCTGGTGGAAGTGTTCCGTGATGCATATCTGCTTCTAACAATCCCTATTTTTAGTATTGCATTACTGCTCATTTTATCGCTTGTGAAGCATTGCAAAAATCGAACAATTCTTTCGCATACACTCATCTATCAGTTGCTGAAAAAGGTGTTTCTTGCGCTGAAAAATATCTTTAATAGTGGCAGCATCGGTGTGAAAACATTGCTAGTTGTCATCGGCTATCCGGCATTAGTAGCCGCAACATTTTTCATGTTCCCAATTACGATTGGTGTTGTCGCGTGGCTTGCGCTCAAAAAGGCAAAGTCATTCAAACGCCTGAAAGAGGGCGTCGAGCAAATTAAAAATGGTGATCTTCAGCATCATATAGAAGTAGAGGGCAAGGGTGAGCTTAGCCAACTCGCGACGAGCATCAACCAAATTACCGATGGGCTAAGAAAGTCAGTTGATAGTGAGATTAAGAGTGAGCGCTTAAAAACAGAGCTCATCACCAATGTTTCGCATGATATCAGAACACCGTTAACGTCGATTATTACGTATGTCGATTTATTAAAAACCGAAACGGATCCCGAAAAAATAGCCGAATATATCGACGTGCTCGACCAAAAATCGGAACGCTTAAAGCATTTAACCGATGATTTATTTGAGGCAGCCAAAGCATCAAGCGGAAGTATGCCGATGCAGCTAGAGAAAATTGACATCGTGTCCCTATTAACGCAGGGCATCGGCGAAATGGATGAACAGATTGAAGCGTCTGCCTTAGATTTCAAGTTAGCCTACCCGACAGAAAAGGTTTATATGAAGGCAGATGGAAAGCTGCTCTGGCGCGGCATCGAAAATCTATTCTCCAATATCTTTAAATACGCACAGCCTGCATCAAGGGTCTACATTGATGTACAAGATTTAGGAAACGAGATAAGCGTGACCTTTAAAAACATTTCAGCGTTTGAGCTAAATATTTCTGCTGATGAACTAATGGAACGCTTTACGCGCGGGGATGAATCGCGAACGAGCCAAGGTAGCGGATTAGGACTGTCGATTGCCGAAAGTCTCATCAATATCCAGCGCGGAAAGTTCATCGTTCAAGTAGACGGTGATTTATTCAAAGCCATCATTGTCCTACCAAAATTTCCAACTGAATAATAGTGCAGTGAAGAAGATGTCCGAGAACTAATTCGAGGGCATCTTTTTTTATCGATGGATGTGGTAGTTCGAGAGTTGCGTGCGGTTTTCAGGAAATATGTGTGGTATTTCAAAAATATTTTCGGATTTCCAATTAACCCGAGCCGACTCCGAATACTCCATAATCAAATAAACCATATGACACCCAAATTCTTTTTCTGCTACAATAAATTTACAGTAAATTCAAAATACTTCAAAGGGGATTCAGGCAGATGGAGAAAATGCAAGCAACAACATTATCCGCACAAGCAGTAGCGGCACTTAATCAAGCGGTGGAACAGCATTTAGGGAAGGACAAGGCAACATTTACATTACGCGACCGCCAAACAGGGGAACTCTTGTATAGCTATCGCGGTGAGCATTTAATGCGCCCAGCCTCAAACATGAAAATTATTACAGGGGCAGTGGCATTAGAGGAGCTTGGCTTAGATTATCGCTTTCAAACGGAGCTGTATTGCGAGGGGGAAATAGAAGACGACATACTAAACGGTAATCTGTATGTAAAGGGCTATGGGGATCCAACGATTAATGAAGCGACACTGCAGCATTTTGCCGATCAATTAGTGCAAAAGGGCATCACAGCAATCAATGGCTATTTAATAGGAGACGACACTTATTTTACAGGTGATACATTACCACCGGGTGTGGATGACGAAGGGGAGACGCATTATTATGGTGCGCGCATTTCACCGATTACGATGTCACCAACCGATGATTTTGATGCAAGCACGATTGTTGTGACAGCCGAGCCGCAGCAAGTTGGAGAGCCGCCAATTTTTACAGTCATGCCCCATTTAAGCGGCCATGAAATTACAAATGAAGCGACAACGGTAGCAGGTGGCGAGGAGAACACATTGGAAATTCGCCGGTTAAATGGAACCAATCAAATTGTCATCACTGGTGCGCTACCACTCGGTGAAAGTGCAAAGGTGTGGGTGTCATTGCAGCATCCAACACGCAACACACTTGAATTTTTCAAAATGGTATGCGAGCAAAAGGGCATTCAGTTCATAAAAGCACAGCCTATTGCAGTTGGAGAAGTACCTGAAAACGCGCAGCTTCTTTACACTCACCAATCACGTACTGTTGCCGAGCTGTTTTCGATTTTTATGAAGCTGAGCAACAATAGTATTGCGGATATTTTCGTCAAAACGCTAGGGAAATTGCAGCACGGTGTTGGCGATTATGAATCGGGGCTACGTGTTGTGAAGGACTATTTAGCGCGTAAAAAAATTGACTTTGCGACATGGCAGTTTGTTGATGGCTCGGGACTTTCTCATGGGATTAGTTTACATGCAAATGGTATTTCCCAGCTATTATTTGCGCTACAAAACGAGCCTTATTTTGAGGTGTTCTTTGACTCCTTGCCAGTGGGGGGCAACGAGGATCGTACAATTGGAGGAACATTGAAAGAGCGCTTTTTAGAGCCGGAATTGGCAGGTAAGATTTTTGCGAAAACAGGCTATATCCATGAAGTCAATTGTTTGTCAGGTTACGCGATAGGCGCCAGTGGGAAGGATTATATTTTCTCGATTATGCTAGAGGGTCGTGAAGACGGCATTCCATTTTTGGACGCAGGGCTAAAGGCAATAGTAAGCGCAATATAATATTTCAATCTAATTATTCTGAAACTTTATCGCACCGTTCTCCGTATACAAATATTGGAGGTGTACGATGAAGAAACGAATAGATGTAATAGATAGCTTACGAGGCTTTTCATTACTTGGCATTTTAATTGCCAATATGCTGTATTTTCAATATGGCA
Source organism: Solibacillus sp. FSL R7-0668 (assembly GCF_038006205.1). NCBI lineage: Bacteria > Bacillati > Bacillota > Bacilli > Caryophanales > Caryophanaceae > Solibacillus > Solibacillus sp. FSL R7-0668. The sequence goes on from NZ_JBBOUU010000001.1 coordinate 234,615, forward strand.
CAATAACAAAAGAGGAAATTGCGCCATCTACTTGGTGGGATCAGGCTGCCTTTTATTTCACTAAAATTGCGGTAGAGGCGTCCGTTTATCCGATTTTTGGCTTTTTATTTGGTTATGGCATTATTTTATTTGTCCGTTCACTGGAAAAACGTGAGCTTAGTGCAAGAGGACCGCTTTGGCGTCGGGCAATCGGACTTATTATTTTAGGAGCGTTGCATATCGCATTGGTTTGGGATGGCGATATTTTACTTACATATGGCGCGGCACTTCTGTTCATTCTTTTATTTTTCCTAAAACGTCAGGTCAAAACATGGCTGATTTGGTCGGGGATTTTAGCGGGAATTACGCTACCAGTGATGTTTTTTAAAGAAAATTTTATGGCGTTATTAGCGGAAGAAACAGATAAGGCTGCCGCTATTTTCTCCAGTGGCACATATTTAGAAGTGATACAGTATCGCATCGGTATTACGGATGAAACATTTGGCCTTATGTTTTGGTTAGTGGCTTTGGCGATTGGCTTTATTTTCATTGCCGTGATGGCCTTTTTCGCGGTTGGTTCCTTTATTCTACTTGGGATGGCGGCTGCAAAGGTGGGTTTATTTAATGACATTGAGCAAAAGCAGCGCACTTTGAAACGTGTTGCATGGCTTGTACCAGTCGGATTAGTATGTAAGGCGTTTCTTGTTTGGGAGCATCCGCTCGGCACATTTGTTTATAGTATTGGTACGTATGCGCTGGCAATCGGCTATATTGCCTTATTTACCTTATTATTTATTAAGCTAAAGAATCATCCGCTGATGCATAACTTTGCGAGTGTTGGGCGCTTGTCATTGTCCAATTATTTACTGCAATCGATTATTTGTACAACGATTTTTTACGGCTATGGCTTCGGGTATTTTGGCAAGCTAGGTGTAGCATTAGGGCTCGTATTGGCGCTAGTCATTTACGGTCTGCAGCTTGTTGGGTCTCGTTTGTATAGACAGCGTTTTTCACTTGGCCCCGTGGAATGGTTGCTGCGTAAGTTTGTGTATTTAGGGAAAGCAAAATAATTACAATGGAAGTTTGCCTTATTTTTTAAGGCAAACTTTTTCATTTGGATGAAACTATTTTTAAAATACCGAGGTCTAACGGGTAATAAGGAGGGTGACTACGATGGATTCACCTACATTTGAACAAATTGTCCATACATACGGCGATTATATCGTGCGACTTTGCTTTACCTATACTAAGGATTGGCAATTGGCGGAGGACTTAACGCAAGAAACTTTTTTGCGCTTTTATGCGGCTGATTTTCGAAATGATGCGGATATCAAAACCTATTTATATCGCATTGCGGTCAATCGCTGCAAAACCTATTTAGTGAGCTGGCGTTACCGACAAACACAATTGTTACAGCTTAGCCAGCGTCTTGTTGCAAAGGACCATGTTATACAGCAAGTGGAGCAAAAGGAATTGTCGGCTTTTTTGTATGAAAAAATCGCTGCGCTTCCTGTTAAATATCGGGAAATTATTGTGTTGTATCATTATTTCGAACTTACAACTGCGCAAATAGCAGCTATTTTAAAATTGTCAGAAAATACGGTAAAAACGCGGCTAAGACGAGGGCGGCAACAGCTTGGTACCAAGATACAGAAAGGGGAGCTGTTTGATGAATTCAATTAAGCAAGTATTAAAGAATGAATTGGAATCAAAAACGTTATCTGCACAAAAAAAGCAAGAAATTTTACAGCACAAACAGCCAAAAAGAAAGATGTGGTTACCGAAATTCGTCGCGGTATGTGTCGCAGCGATAGCGTTATTTTTAGTTGTGACAACAAACGACCAGAAAGCTGAACCTACGTTAAGCACAACAGCTCCACTTGGTTCTGTAGATGACGCTATTATTCAATTTGTTAACAACGAAATTGCCCGGGAAGCATCGGATTTTTATAATGGGGATGCGTATTTAATGCGCCTTGCGTTAGAAAAAAATAGTCGCATGTTTTATGAGGATTCTAAGCTCGCATTATCTGACCGTCAAGTTGTGAGTGAGCTCTTGCACTATATTCAGGAGGCGAGCTGGCAGGGGGTTACTGCCGATTCATTAAAGCCTGTTTCAACAATCGAGGAGCTTGCCATACTTGCGCCAAAAGTCATTGACGAATTAAAGCCACAAGTAACGATGCCGTACAAGACAATTGCGGATGAAAAGAAACATCAAAGAAATCTGTATAGCTATGATAACAAGGCGTGGATAAATTATGTTGTCGTTTTAGCATTGCTGCTATTCGCGCTTGTGAAGCTTGCGCGAGGGAAGAATTGGATCATTATGGCGTGCTGCATTTTTCTTGCAGTAGTAGTTGCTTACCAACCATTCGGAAAAAGCTATCAGGATGTAGCGGCCTATGATGAGTATACCTTAATTGAAGTAATTGAAAATGGCTTAAAGGATATGGATGTGAAGGTAAGTGGTGAGCCTGTTTTACAATATGCTGCCACAATCCACGGGACGCGTTCGGCACTTGTGGCATATGAGGATATGAAGGTGCTGGCAACATTTTCATTTAAAAAAGGGCAATATGTAAGAGAAACGCTGATGTGGCATACGGAAAATGTTTTCCATGATATAGCAATTGATACGGTGGATGAACCTACCCAGCTGATTAGCACGCATGGCTTTACGCAGGGGCATGATATAGCAAAAATACAGGTGCAAAGTGAAGCTGGCTATGAACAGAGCATCGACATTACACCTAATGAGCCAACAATCATTTTTTACAAAAAACCACAGGAACTATCGGAATATAGTTTTTTATTTTTTGATGAAAAAGGACAACGCATACATTAATAAAAACCGCACTTTCATTAGGAAGTGCGGTTTATCATTTCCCCAAAATCCTCCGCTCGACTAGCTCCACGGCTTTATACATCAACGTCGCAAGCACAACAATCATCACAAGCGCTAAAAACACGAGTGTAAAATTAAACACCTGGAACCCGGAAATAATTAAATAGCCTAAGCCTTTGGATGACACTAAAAACTCCCCAACAATGACCCCAACCCATGACAGCCCCACATTGACCTTCAATGTTGAAATAATCGTCGGCATCGAAGCCGGAAGTACAACATGGCGAAACGTTTCGTATTTCGTTGCATGAAACAGTTGCATGACCTTGAGATAGTTTTCATTGACCTGTAAGAAGGCTGAGAAAATGACAATCGTCGAAATAATAACAGAAATTAGGACACCCATGACGATGACCGCAAGCATATTCGGACCAAAGACGACGAGAATCATCGGCCCAATTGCCACTTTTGGCATCGCATTGAGCACCACTAAATAAGGATCGAGCACGGCAGCCGCTGATTTGGATGCCCAGAGGAAAATCGCCAGCAATGTCCCAAAAAGCGTACCAAGCAAAAAGCCAATGACCGTTTCTAATAAGGTGATGCCAACATGCGGTAAAAGTGAGCCATCTGTAAGCTTCGTCATAAATAGGGTAGCAACAGCTTGCGGGCTACTAAAAATGAGCGGGTCCAGTAAGCGGAACTGTGTTGCCAACTGCCAAAAGAGCAAGATGCCAATAAGTAGCAGCACTTGGAAGAGCAAAATTTTACGTTTGTGGCGGCGACGAGCGCTTTGGTATTGCTGCTGTAGTTGTTCAATAATCATTGCGCTCAAGCTCCTTCCAAATGGCCTGAAATAACGGCTGAAATTGTGGCGCATTCCGGGCTTCAAACGGCTCTAACATCCGAATGGCTTCAGGAACGATGAAGCACTGCGTAATCATGCCTGGACGCGGACTAAACAGAAAAATTTTATCGCTCATCGCAATGGCCTCACTAATATCATGCGTGACTAAAATCGTCGTCGTTTTAAAATGTTGTAAGGTTTTCGCAACAAAGTTTTCAAGCATTAATTTAGAACGGAAATCGAGTGCCGAAAACGGTTCGTCGAGCAGCAGTAGCGAGGGATTGACTGCGAGTGTTCGAGCAAGCGCAATTCGTTGACGCATTCCACCAGATAGTTGAGTCGGATAGAGTTTTTTTGTATGGCTGAGCTCGAAGCTATCTAGTAAATCATCGACAATGGTGGAGGGCTGGCGTTTTAAGATCGTCAGCCCCAGTGCTACATTGTCCTCAATTGTTTTCCATGGAAATAAAAAATCCTGCTGTAGCATATAGCCAATTTCGGGGGTGCGTTCAAAATGAAGCGCCCCTTCCGTTGGTTCCAGTAAGCCCGCAATAATCGACAGTAGCGTGGATTTTCCGCAGCCACTTGGACCTAAAAATGACACGAATTCGCCTTCCAGCAAGGTGAGGTGAATATCACGTAGCGCGGTTGTAACGGCTTCTTCCGAGAAAAAATGATGGGACATCTCGTTTATTTGTAAAAAGGTCATTTACTTCACAACCGCATCGGCAATTGAGCGATTCACAAGCTTACCGTATTGTACTTCATGATCTAATGTACCCGCCTCTGTCATCACGTCGAGTAAATTTTGGAATTCATCTTCATCAATGACAGGATTTTCAGCATAGGATTTTTGTGCACGGTAGCGTTCAACCACTTGCTCGATTAGCGCAAGCTCCGTGTCTTCAAAATACGGAGAAATGGCTTGTGCGACGTCCTTAGCAGGCGCTTCATACACCCACTTTTGTGCATCGTAAACAGCCTTTGTAAAGCTCGTAATAAATTCATCTGCCTGTAACGTACTGTCCTTCGTCATAAAGCCGGTATACGGAATCGCGCCAAGCTCCTCACCGAATGAAGCAACAATTTGCCCAATTCCTTCTTGTTCAAAAATGCTTGCAGTTGGCTCGAATAGCTGTACGTAGTCACCTGTTCCAGAGGCAAAGGCATTCGCAATATTAGCAAAATCAATATTCTGAATTAGCGTTAAATCCTGCTGTGGGTTGATGCCGTTTTTCTTTAAGACAAATTCCCCAGCCATTTGCGGCATGCCCCCAACGCGCTGCCCTAAAAAAGTGCTACCCTTTAAATTTTCCCATGAAAAATCACCGTTTTGCGCGCGTGCGACTAAAAACGTGCCATCTGTTTGAGTAAGCTGAGCGAAGTTAACAATCGGATCATTTGGATGCTGACCGTCTACATAAATCGACGTTTCTGCACCGATTAAGGCAATATCGATGCCGTCAGATAATAAGGCCGTCATCGTTTTATCGCCACCAGGAATGGTCGTCAGCTCGATTTGAAGACCGTGCTTTTCAAAATAACCTTGCTCAATGGCGGCATAAAGAGGCGCATAAAAAATGGAGCGTGTTACTTCGCCGACCTTTACCGTTTGTAATTCTTTCTCTCCGCAGCCGGCTAATACTACTAATAGAAGCCCGCTAAGGAAAGCTAAGCGCAACCATTTCATATCGTCATCCTTTTCTTGTTGAATTGTATGTAGCATATGCGAAATTAGGCAGAGAGGTGTTAACTTGCTTCAGCAAATTCTTTTTGTATCGAATTCGAAACGATAGGTATAAAAGTCTCGTACTTTTATAAGTGGGGGTGAATGTCAACAATACTATTTATATTCAGAAGGGGTTCAAAACACAGCTGAATCAAGTTAGCTCCCGGCGGATGTCACAGATTTTTTAGGGGAGTTTTTCAAGCGAGCTTGAAAAAAATCTGGACGCAATTACGCCGAGGCGTAATTGATGAATCATTCAATATTTCACGAAAATCACGGGATTCATGGTACGATAAAGAGAGTAATTGTCTTAAAGTGAGGGAAAGTTTATGTTTTTAGAAAAGTTGAAGGGACAGCTGCAAAAGCCGCAGCCACTGTTTTTAGGAGAAGAAACAGCCTTTCGTTCGGCAGTACTCATTCCGCTTGTCGAAAAGGATGGGGAATGGCATGTGCTCTTTGAGGTGCGTGCATTCACGATGCGCAAACAACCAGGGGATATTAGCTTTCCAGGAGGCAAAATTGATGAAACTGACGCGTCACCATTAGCGGCAGCCCTGCGTGAAACCCATGAGGAGCTAGGCATTGATCCGCAATCAATTCAGTTAATGGGCCATTTAAGCCCGTTTGTTACCTCGCCTTCTTTTGTTGTGTATCCGTTTATTGGCATTATCAAGGAAACCGAAATAAATCATTATAATCGTGATGAAGTAGAGGAGCTCTTTATGGTGCCACTTAACTGGCTAATGACGCATGAGCCCTATGTTCATTATGTACCAGTGGAGCCAAAGCCACCTGCTGATTTCCCGTACGATAAAATTGCCAACGGGGAAAACTATCAATGGCGCGACAGTCGTATGGAAGAATGGTTTTACGAGTACGGAAAGTATACGATTTGGGGCTTAACGGCAAGACTATTAAAGCATTTTATCGAGAAAATGAAATAAGAAAAGGAATGCACCTTAATGAGGATGCATTCCTTTTTATAATTTATTTACTTAAAAAGAATATTTTTAACGCAAAATTTGGAATTAAGTGCGTTTTTCTACTAAAATCCGTACTGCTGCTGCGCTAATATGTTATAAAGCTACAATTTGGTTTTATTGCAATGGTTTTGAAAAGATTATAGTGAATCAAACGTAATAATATTAACAAGATCAACTTTAGTCTAAAAAAGGTTTTACCATAACACAATCATAGTAGGTAATTTTATTCGAAGAGCTAACTTTTGGACAAAGTTACACAATTGAAACAGCACCATATTTTAGCCAATACCGCCGCCTCGCGATAGCGCTAGCGGCAGCATTGAGCGTTTTTAATTTTATTTAAACGCAACATTTTAGTTTGGCGGGCCTTGCATGCGGCATTAGTGACAGTGGTAGAGACATGTACCACATGGCTCTAACGCGGTCATGCCGTAGCCCGCCAATAAGAAAGCACACTGTACTTATTCCAATTATTATTAGTAAATTTGCTTAATGTGAGTTCTTTAATTCGTTTTAAATACGCTAACCTCAGTTAATAGCTCATCTACAATAGCCTCTAATGCTTCGGCTGTAGCAGAAATTTCCTCAATGGAGCATAGCTGTGCTTCTGTAGAAGTTGCGACAGCCTGCAACAGGTTTTGAGAGTGGCCTGAGATGTCCTCAACGACTTGAATATCCCCGACAACAAAGTCGCTGTCACGCGCGATAGAATGGGCGCGGTCTTGAATGTCGACAAGCTGCTCTGTAAGGTTTTCGATGAATTGCTTTACTTGTAGGAAGTTTGTTTCAGTTTGTGCGAACATTTCTAAGCCTTTTGAGACTTCCCCTAAGCTATCGTTCATCGATTCCACGGATTTCGATGATTCGCGTTGAATCGCGGTAATAATTTCTTTTACCTGGATCGACGAATGATTCGTTTGTTCCGCCAGTTTACGTACTTCATCTGCTACGACTGCGAAGCCTTTCCCATGTTCGCCAGCACGCGCAGCCTCAATTGAAGCATTCAGCGCCAGTAAGTTCGTTTGGTCGGCAATGGATGTAATAACGTTGACAATGGCATTGATTTCATTGGCATACGCATTCACAGTTCCAATATCAGACGATAGGCGGTTAAACGTGCCTTCGATGTTGGCCATCTGCTGCTGCGTGGAAATTACAATATTATGCCCCACCTCTGCAGCGCTTACTGCATTTTGAGCACTTGCCGTTACTTGCACCGTATTATCCTCGATGGAGTGAATATTATCTGATACTTTACGCAAGGATTTAAAGCTCTTTGTTAATTTCTTTGTTTGCTGTTCGAAGCCATCTTGCACATCGTTCATAGCTAAAGCAATTTTCTCAGAGGCTTTTCGATTTTCCGCCAATGTCGCTGCTAACTCTTCAGATGAAGCCGAGATAACAGAAGATTGCTCATGAATATGCTTGATGATCGATGAAAGCATGCCGCTCATTTTATTGAAGGAACGACTTAAAACGCCAATTTCATCACGCTTATCGATCGTTAATGTTGTACGTAAATCACCAGAGCTCATCACAACGGCCGCTTTGGAAATTTGTTTTAGTGGCTTTGTGATCGAACGGATGATGATCATTAAGAAAACGCCTAAAATAACAAGCGCCGCAATGACGACATAAAGTGTTGTTTTTAAAATAGGGACAGTAGCCTGTGCGATTTCGCTTTTAAACATCGTGCCCCCGATTTTCCAGTCTGTTAACTCGTTTGTTGCAACATACATTTTTTTGTCTGAGCCTTCAAATATGTATTCAAATGAGCCTTTTTCAGTAGTTAGCATATCATTGGCCCAAGCTTCTTCTGAAACATCTGTCCCGCCCTCTAAAGTAGGGTGGGCGATAATTGTTTTATTTGAACTCATTAAGAATGGATAGCCCGTTTCCCCAACTTGAATGCCGTTAACGATTTCAAAAAGCGCATCCATCCCTAAGTTAATGGCGTAAACACCGCTGCCATCTGCAAGCTGCTTGGATACCGTGACTACCCAATCGCCAGTTGAAGCAGATTGGTGTGGTGTAGCAATTACATACTTCCCAGGATTGGCTTCTGCGTTTTGATACCAGGCACGTGTACGCGGATCAAATTTAGGGTCATTCATAAGGCCTAAATCAGGGTATTGAATCATATCTCCGTTTTTAGTTCCGATAAAGGATGAAACAATGCCTTCGCTTGTCTCAAAATATTGCTCCAGCTTTGCTAAAATCGGTTCCCATTGGCGCTGAGTGTCCCAGTCGCTTTGTTTGAACATGCCGGCGAAATATTCGACATCACTGACGATGGGTGACACATGCTTGTTAATGAATGCATCAACAGAGGCGACACTTTGCATTTCACTTGAATTGATTTTAGCTTCCAGCTCCTGTTTTGCTGAAAAGTAAGAAGTGAATGCAATCAGTAATGTAGGAACGAGTAATGCAATTAAAAATGCGAAGCCTAATTTAAAATTAATGGAGACATTAAACGCTTTTTTCAGTTTCTCCATGCAACTATCCCTCCAATTTTTTGCTAATTTATAGTGCTTTTTATTTATATCTAATTTCATTATAAAATAATGTCCTATAATAGGCGATTTAATTTTTAGATGAAGAGATAAAATATTCCTAATTTAAAATTCTTTGTGACATTTACGTAGCTATGGGAGGAAATTTATTGATTCAGGAGGTGAATTCGACGACTGATGACAATTTTCTAGGATTTTCATAAAAAATCACCTATGATAGACGTAAGAACAGTGTATGGAGGCTAGTATGAAAGGAAAAAAGGGATTGTATCTTGCGGTTGCAGGCGTTATCGTCATTGCAGCCGCATTAGATATTGCATTTAAAGGTTTAGGTTATCAGCTATTACAGAAGCTACTTTAAAAATAGGCACCATTAAAAAATACAATTTTTCTTATTTGAGAAAAATTGTATTTTTGATTAGACTATATTCTTAAAATTTAATCGTTATACAGTTTAAATTGGCGAACATTGTCATTTAAGTTTTCTGCCATTTGCGCTAAGGTTGCGGCACTGCTTGAAATTTCATCCATTGAGCCGGTTACTTGTTCTACTGTAGCAGATGTTTCTTCGATGCCGGCAGCAGATTGTTGTGAAACGGCCGCAATTTCATCGACTGCACGGTTGATTGTCGCACTATTGGCAACAACATCATTTAGTTTGCCAGACATATCAGTAATATGTTCAGACATTTCGTCTAGTGCACTTGTGATTTTTGTGAAGGTTTCACCCGTCGTCGCAATTTGAGAGGTACCACGTTCTACCTCTTTGTAGCCCGATTCCAGTGAAGTCATGACAAGGTTTGAGCCCGTTAAAATACGTTCAACAATTTTTGTAATATCATCAACAGAATTGGTTACTTGATCGGCTAGTTTGCGTACTTCATCGGCTACGACAGCAAAGCCTTTCCCATGTTCTCCAGCCCGTGCTGCTTCAATCGCCGCATTCAATGAAAGTAAATTCGTTTGGTCGGCAATCGCATGGATGACCTGTACGATTTGTGAGATTTCCTGTGTTTCTTTTCCTAATTGCTCGACATTGATGACAGCTTCTTTCACGATTGTATCGATTGTCGACATTTGTTGCGTTGAGTCGTTCATTAGATTTTGACCTTCAGAAGTGAGCGCCAATACATTTTTCGACGCATCTTGAATTTGTTCGTTGCGCATATTGACATCGTTCATTTTCATAGAGAAGTCACTCATAGTAGAGGCCACATCTGCCGCGTGACTTGCTTGTGATTCTGTACCACTGGCAATTTCGCCCACTGTTGTCGAAACTTGCTCTGTACCAATTTTCACCTCTACAGCAGACTGTGTTAATTCTTCACTATGTGCTGCTACTTCTGTAGATGTTGATTGAATCCCTTTTAACATAGTATTCATCGTTTTCACGACTGTGTTTGTTGCTTCCGTAAGTTGTGCAATTTCATCTTTTGTACGAACTTCAAGTAAAGGCTCACTAAAATTACCTTGCGCAATATTTTTCATGCGTGTCGTAACCGTTACAATATTTTTAGAAATTTTTGATGCGCTAATACTTGCGATGACAATTGATAAAATCACTGTCAGCAAGCCTAATCCGATAATGACCCATTTCGCTGTCTCGCTAGAATCGATCATCTCTTGACCAGTGGCATTAATCTTTTCTGTACGTTCAGTTGCGAGGTCTTTAAAGACTAAACGAATCTCAGTTGCAGTGCTATCCATTGCAACTAAATTTTTGACAGCGAGATCTTTATCGCCGGCATCATAGACAGCAAAAACCGACGATTGTATGTATTCATCCCATTCTTGCGCCATTTTTTGATACTTATCAAAGGCTTCGGATTTTGTTAATTCATGCAAATGTGCACCTTGCTTATTCGCAAGTTCCATATTCTCTGTGAAAACGTTTTTGTATTCAGGGTTCCCTGATAGCACATACCCTCGTGCAGCCGCAATTCGTAGGGCCATTGTTTGAGCTAGGTCATAGTCAATTGTTAGTAATTGAAGCTCTTCGTTAACAATTAGATCGGTTTGCTTTGCGCTAGTCGATGCATGAGTAAAATTATAAGCAGAGTAGGCCGCGATGATAATAATGACGATTGAAAACGCAAATAATATACTCATACGAATCGTTTTAAATTGAAACATATTTAAAATACCTCCTCATTTTTTATATAATAGTTAATCGATATTACAATAGCATAGTTAATGATTGGAAAATCTATATTACGGATAACTAAGGAAAAAAACAGAATAAGACAGTTAAATTTCCTGTAAATGTAGTAAATGGAAAGGAAAAGGGTATTTTATCTCATTTTATTCCGAATTTTATATGAAAAATAGGGATTATAGAATGATTCTTATAAGGTAAAAATTTTTCGGGAAAATTGATTTTTTTAACCTATTTTTAACCTTTGCCCTGTATAACTATAAACAGGTATCCAAGTGGTGGGGAATTGCCCGCTGCGAAGATATACTATAGGTTTCTCCACATTTGCCCTTTCATATGTAGTACATGGATATATGAAAGGGACTTTTTTAAAGCAATGTTGTAATTTTTATAGAATTTCTCCTTTTTTGCCGCTATGTAGTTGTAGCGGTCTTTTTACATGTAAAAAATCCACCCAGTGATGAGCAGCTTTAGCGATTATAGCTGATATAATTTTGTATATTTTTCTTTTAAATAACGGGCTAAATAAGTGGCGCTCAATGCCTCGCCAGTACCTTCTAAAATAAGTTCGTTTGGCTTTTTTAATGCGCCGTATTGATGGACTTTTTCGGTTAACCAATGCTTAATCGGTGCTAAATCTCCGCAACTTAGAAGTGCATCAAAATTAGGAATGTCTTGATCCATCGCATGTTTCCATTGTGCGGCGTACATGAAGCCTAAAGCATAGCTAGGGAAGTAACCGAAGCTACCGTCACTCCAGTGCATATCCTGCAAGATCCCCTGCGCATCGTTTTCAGGACGAATTCCTAAATATTCCTCGTATTTATCGTTCCAAACACGCGGTAAATCCTCGGCCTGTAAATCCCCATTAAAAATTTCACGCTCAATTTCATAACGAATCATAATATGAAGCGGATACGTTAATTCGTCCGCTTCAATGCGGATGAACGAAGGCTCTGAGTAATTGATGGCCTTTAAAAACGCTGCTACCTCCACATGCCCAAATTGCTCCGGTGAATGTTTTTGTAAAATAGCAAATTGATGCTTCCAGAAGTTTTCGTTACGGCCGATAATGTTTTCGTAAAATAGGGATTGCGATTCGTGAATCCCCATCGATGCCCCTGTTGACAGCGGTAAGCCGTTTAATGATGGTGCAATATTTTGCTCGTACACCGCATGCCCACACTCATGAATTGTTCCAAATACCGCCGAGCGGAAGTCCGATTCATCATATTTCGTCGTAACGCGAATATCCCCACTATTTAAACCAATCATAAATGGGTGAACCGTTTCATCTAAACGACCAGCCTCGAAGTCATAACCAAGCTGCGCTAAAAGTTCAAGTGAAGCAGCATGTTGCCCAGCTTTAGGGAAGTGCTCAAATAGCATCGATGTATCGGGCTTATTTGGCGAAGCTTCAATCGCCTTTACTAATGGAACAATTGTAGCTTTTAACTCACCAAATAATTGATCCAGCAGATCAGTTGTCATATCCGGCTCATATTTATCCAGTAATGTATTGTAGGCCGAGCCATTTTTAAGCCCCCAATAACCAACAAATCGCTTTTGATAGTCAATGACTTCTTTTAAGTAAGGTAAGAAAATTTGGAAATCTGAAGCAGCCTTTGCTTCTTCCCAAGCGGCTTCGGATTTAGCCTTCAATATGGTATACGCTTTAAATTCATCAGCCGGAATTTTCTTAGATTCATCATAATCCTTTTTCACTTCTTCAAATAAACGACGCGTTACAATATTCAAATCTTCTTGTTCAAGCTGTTGTAATAAATGCCCAAGTTCTTCACTTGTTTGCAGTGCAAATAACTCAGCAG